>JAFGKN010000557.1 GCA_016928605.1 Planctomycetota bacterium
ACCTGAAGGAGACCTCGCACCCGCGCGCCGAGGCGTTCGCGAGGTCTCTTGCCGATCTCGTCGCCGCGATCCTCGATTGCGGGCTCAACGAGGACGGAGTCTGGGTCTCCAGCGTCTCGCTGCCCGACCGCAAGGTCGTCGACCGGCGCCACGCGCACTGCTGGGGGTATCTGTTTGGCGGCGTCTACACGGCGTATCTCGTCACCGGTGAGAAGCGCTTCCTCGAGGCGACGCGGCGCGCCTTCCGCACGGTGATCCAGAAGCCCGCCGTGTATCTCGACGATCCGGCCGGCAGCGGCCGGAACTACGGCTCGAACGCCTACTCCGATGCCATCGAGAGCGCCATCGTCTTCATCAACCGCCTCCCGGACGAGCGCGCCGGCGAGGTCATCGACGAGTGCGTCGAGCGGTTTCTCGCCCGCCAGCGGCCCGACGGCATCATCGAGGACTGGTACGGCGACGGCAACTACGTGCGGACGGCGCTGATGTACGCGCTGATGAAATCCGCCGGGACGTGGCTCGAGCCGTGGCGCGATGACCTCCGCCTCGGCGCGGTCCTCGAAACGGACGGCGTGCTGCTCGTCGCATCATCGGAGCGGCCGTGGCGCGGCGCTCTGCGGTTCGACGTCCCCCGCCACCGGCTTCACTTCCGGCTGCCGGTGAACTACCCGCGGCTGAACGAGTTTCCCGAATGGTTCGCCGCGGAGCCGAGCCGCCTCTACGATGTCCACCGGGAGCCGCGGAAGGAGCCGGAGATCCGCCTGGGCGCGGAGCTCGCGCGCGGCCTGGATCTCGAGCTCGACGGCGAGGAGGCGGTCACCGTCCGGGTCGCTCCGCATGCCGGGCCGCCCTACGGGCCCGATGGATCCCGCTGAGCCCGCCGGGCTGCCCTGCGCGGCCCGATGGATCCCGCTGAGGATCCCGCTGAGCGCGCCGGAGACGAGAGACGGAGAGACGCAGATCGCGGGATGCCGCGGCCTACGACGCCGGCGCGAGCGGCAGCTCGAAGACGATCTGGATCCCCTTGGCCTTGCCCGGCCGGCTCTCGATGCGGAGCTCGCCGTCGAGCCTCTCCGTGCAGGCCTTCGCGAGAGGGAGGCCGAGACCGGCTCGCCCCTCTCCGGCCTCCGGAGTCTGGGAGCCGCCTGTTTCGAAGGCCTTCAGGAAGCGCTCGCGCTGCCGGCTCGGGATGCCGGGGCCGCTGTCTCTCACGGTGATCCGAGCGCGGCCGGGGCCGTCTCCCGTCTCCTCCACGCGGTGGGCCAGGAGGTCTATGCGGCCTCCCTTGCGGCTGAAGGCGACGGCGTTGCCGAGCACCTCGCGGAGGGCCATCTCGAGCAGCTCTCGATCGGTGACGATGCTGTCCAGCTCCGGCGCCACCTTCGTGGTCACCTGGATCCTGCGCTCGCGGATCTCGCGGCGCAGCCCCTCGCGGACGGTCTTCAGCACATCCTTCACATCCACGGGCGCGCGCTCGACCTTCCACTCCGAGCTTTTCAGCCGCTCGAGATCGGCCACGCGGTTCAGCAGCCTCTGCGCATCGGTGAGCTCGGAGAGGATCTCGCAGGCGGCATCGCGGACCGCTGGATCCTCCGTACCGCGCGCCGAGGATGACTCGCTCTCCTGCGATTCCTCTTCGGGCGAGATGCGCTCGACGACGCGCTTCGCGGACTCGATGCGCCGCTCGAGCTGCTGCCGCAGCGACTCGAACAGCGGAGGATGCTGCTCGCCGCTCGGCCGGCGCGGCGATTCTTCCCCCGACGCCGTCCAGGCGTCTCCGTCGCGCAGGGCGAGCTCGGCCTCGAGCTGGGCGACCTTCTCCTCGAGGGTCATCAGCTCGGCGACCTTCTGCTTGTCGCTCTGGGCCTCTTCCCGCAGAGCCTCGATCTCCTTCTCCTTCTCGCGCAGCTCGCGGTTGAGGCGGAAGACGTGCTTCTCGAGGAGCGACTCGAAGAACACGCTGATCTTCTCGACATGCGCCAGGATCTTCTCGCGGAGCATCTCCTCGCGCCGGTCGATCTCGGAGCAGAGCTGCCTGTCCAGCTCGGGGCCCCCGGCCTGGGAAGCGGCTCCCTGCCTCTCCCTGCGGACGGCCTCGTCGGCCTCATCGAGACCGCTGGCGAGCCGAGACTTCATCACCTCCGTGATGTGGCGGAACGAGAGCTCCTCGCTGCTCCCCGGGCGGGCGTCGTCCGGCGAGGCGCCGGCCGGCTTCTCCTGCAGGGAGCGGGATATGGATGCCCGCCACTCGAGCACGGACTGCAGCCAGGTGCGGTGCAGGTGCCACGTGAACGCGACGCTCGTGACGAAGAGCAGCGAGACGGCGGCGAGGGTCGGGGGAAGCGAGAGGAAGCTCTGGCCGGAGAGAGTGAGCCCGAGCAGGAAGGCGAGGACGATGGCAAGACCGGCGACGGACACGAGCCCGCCGGCATCCGAGTGTCGTCCTCGGCTCTGCGCCCCTTCTTCTTCGTCAACCTTCGCCTCTCCCTCGTGCTCCGCCTCTGGGGTCTCGTCCGGGAGCGGCTCGTGGGCGCTCTCCTCGACGGCCGCCTCGTCCAGATCGCAGGAGGGCTCCTCGTCGTCGTCATCTTCGATGAGATCGATCTCCTCCTCCAGCAGCCCGGAGGTGATCTCCCTGTCGAGGTCGTCGGCGATCTGGCTGGCCACCTCCTCGAGCTCGTGCTCCGCAGCGCTCAGAGGGCGGGAGACCTCCTCTTCCCCGAGGTGGTCAACGTCGCAAGTCGTGACATCCGGCTGCTCATCTTCACGCGTCATCATCAGCTGCTCCTCGGGCCCCTTGCACCCGCGCGTCCCCATCCAGCGCAAGCCGGCGTCCGCACCCGAGCGGTTTCGCGAGAAGCCGCCGGCGGACCCCTGGAAGAGTACACCATCGAGGCGCGATCGTCTCGGCGGGGCACCCCCCGGCGCGAGGGCACGCAAGTCCTTTCCGGGCCGTCGCTTGGGCTTTCGTTCGTCCGGGCGCAGGAGGCGCGGCCCAGGCCCGCGGCAGGGCGGAGGGGCGGTTATCGGGAACTGCCCGGAGCGGGGGGCGCCCCGGCGGAGCCGCCCCGGCGGAAGTCGGGGAACTCCTCGACCGCGCCTCCGGCGAGCACGGAGGCGCCGGAGAGCGGGATGATGCTGCTCCAGGCCGCCGCGTCGTACACATCGATCGGCGGTTTCGCGCCGCTGCGCAGCGTCTCGAGGAAGGCGAGAGTCGTGAAGTAATCGGCGCCGCCGTGACCGGTGCCTCGGGCCTTCTCGCCGTGCTCCTTCCAGAAGGGCGGCTCGAACTCGGCGATGCAGGCATCCGCCGGCTCCCAGGCGTAGCTCTTCGTGCGCCCGCGGACGTAGATGCGGTTCCCGTCGAAGAGGTAGGCGGCCTCGGTTCCCTGGAGCAGGAAGTGCGTGGTGCTGGGGTGGGGGCGCGTCGACGCCGTGTCGTAGAGGATCTCGATGAGCGCGCCCTTCGCGGTGCGGATCAGCGCGCTCGTCATGTCGCCGCACTTCCACTCGATGCGGGCGGCGGGATGGTCCTCGCCGAAGCGGCGGACGGTGTAGTCCCTCGATGCCGCCGCGCGGCTGGAGCTGGCGGTCAAGGAGATGAAACGGTCGCCTCTCTCGATGCCGAGCCAGCGGGCCACGGGGCCGATGGCGTGCGTCGGGTAGAGATTGCCGACTCCGTCGCGATGGCCCTCGCCGCGCCAGGTGAGCGATCCATCGGCGCGGAACCAGAGCGACCGGCAGTCGTGGATGTAGCCGCACTCCGCGTAGGTCAGCTCGCCGAAGACGCCGCGGCGGACCATCTCCTCGAGCGCCGAGCACTCGCGGTAGTAGCAGACGTTCTCGCCGAGCATGTAGGTCTTGCCGGTCTCCTCGACGGCGCGGACGAGGCCCCAGCACTCATCGAGCGTCGTCGCGGCCGCCACCTCGCTGTAGACGTGCTTGCCGGCGCGCAGCGCGGCGATGGACATGCGCGCATGGAGGGGCTGCGGCGTCGTGACGAGGACCGCGTCGAGGTCCTCGCGCTCGAGCATGCGGAGGTAGTCCTCCGGGCCGCGCGTGTAGGTTTCGGGCCTCTCTCCACGCCCCTTTTCGACGATGGCGACGGCGCTCCGCGCGGCCTCCGGATCGATGTCGCAGACGGCGGGGATGCGGGTCCCCGCGTGAGAGAGCATCAGGCCGCTGAGGTAGCGCCCCCGCCCGCCGGTGCCGATCACCCCCAGCCGGATCTCCTTCTCCGCGGCGGATGCATCGGCCCGCCGGATGCCGATGAGCGGCAGGCTCGCGGCCGCGCCGGCCGCCAGGCGCAGGAACTCGCGTCTCGGTCTTCTTCCTTCTCGCATGGCTTCCTCTTCCTTGTTCTTTGTTTACTCCGGCG
>JAFGKN010000558.1 GCA_016928605.1 Planctomycetota bacterium
AAGGTGGTGCCGTCGTGCTGGTAGAGAAGAGCGAAGTCGGCGACCTGGCCGTCGCGCGCGCCGAGGATCTGGAGATGGCGCGTGCGGGGCGCCGTTCCTCCATCGGTGCGGTTGTAGACGACCACGCGGTCGATCTCGGTCACCTCTCCGAGGTCGACCTGCCACCACGGGTCCTCCTCGCCGCTCGCGGTGTGGAATCCCCACCGCCCGTTCTTGATGCCGTCGCAGCCTCCGGAAGCATCCTGGCGCGTCGTGACGCCCTGGGCGTTGACGGCGGGGGAGGCCGGCGCGCCTGTCTCGGCCGGAGCCGCCTCGCCGCGCTGCCTCTCGGCGGCGAAGCGGCGGTCCTCGTCGATCCAGTCCGCCTCGATCAGCCCGCGCAGGGCGGGGATCTCCTCCGGCTGCGATCGGACCTTCGTCCGGATCGCCGGGGGATCTCCGGCCGCGGTCGCCGCTCCGGGCGCGAGCACGCTGGCGCCCGCCGCCAGCAGGGAGACCGCGATGGCGGCGAGCGCTCGGCGCGCCTGCGAGGAGATCGCCTGTGAGGATCGAGGTGCGCTCATGGAACCTCCGTTCTCTCTCGCTCCTGGTCGGCTTGAACCGCGGCCGCTCGCGAGAGTTTCCGCCGGAGCGGCCGCGAGCGAGCGCGTCGCCTGTGAACGAGCACATCCCTTGTAACCGCTTCGCCGCAGGATCTCCAGGGGCAGCATCCCCGGTGCGAGACGCTGATGTTGACGGTGCCGCGGCGCTGAAGGTAGGATCGAGCGTGCTGCCGCGGCGCTGCCGGCCGAAGCGATCGATCGAGGGGAGGATGCCTCCGTGCTGTATCCCGTGACTCCGAGACTGCTGATCCCTGCTCTCGCCGTGCTGCTCCTCGCCCACGTTGTCGTCTGCGAGCGCGCCGCGGGTGCCGGCGCCGGAGCCGCGGATGGAGCTTCCTGCGGGGCGGCCGCCGCCCCAGGTGCGGATGCGGAGGCGGTCTCACCCGGCGATCTCCCCTTCGACGAGATCGTCTTCGTGAAGCGCAAGCCCTACTCGTCGGATCACTACTACACGGACGTCAACAACGGCACGAGCCCGGACCGGTTCCATCCCCGCAACGGCATCTACATCTACAACCTGCGCAGCGGGCGCGAGAGGCCGGTCGTGACGGCCGCCGACCTTCCCGGCGGGAGCGGATTCATCGGCAAGATCAGCCTCTCCTTCGACGCCCGCAAGGTGGTGTTCGATTTCCGGGAGAGCCCAGGCTCGGGCTTCCGCGTCTGGGAGGTGTGCATCGACGGAAGCGGACTCCGGCAGGTGTCGTCTCCGCCCCCGGACGAGGCGCAGAAGGTGGCGCGCTGGGGGCCGCCCTGGCACACCGATGACATCCATCCGTCGTATCTGCCGGACGGCGACATCATCTTCTCGTCCACGCGGTGCGAGCACACCGTCCTGTGCGGTGGCTCGGCGCACCTCGTGGCCCCGGTGCTTCACCGGATGCGCCCCGACGGGACCGGGATCGCGCAGCTCTCGAGCAGCCTCGTGAGCGAGTTCTGCCCGCTGGTCCTGGACGACGGCCGCATCCTGTACCACCGCTGGGAGTACGTCGACAAGGGCGCGCGCGTCGCCAAGACGATCTGGGCCATGAACCCCGACGGGAGCAGGTCGCAGGAGCTTTACGGGCTGGCCGACGACACCACGACGGTGTACATGTACCCGCAGCCGATCCCGGGCAGCGAGCATCTCATGGTCTGCGTGGGCACCTGCCACTACCCGCAGGGGGGATGCCTGGGGGCGATCTTCCTCATCGACGTGAAGAAAGGCATGCGGACGCGGGGGCCTGATCCCGACCAGCCGGAGTACGTTCAGGGCGACGATCGATTCGCTGTCACGAACATCACGCCGCACGTCTTCATCCAGCGGAGGACCGAGCCGGGATGGCATTTCCGGACCGAGGGTGGCGGGTACGTGCACGACAGGAACGGGACGAGCGGCCATCTTTACACCCACCCCTATCCCGTGAGCGAGAAGGAGTTCCTCGTCTCCTACAAGGTGAAGCCCTCCGATCACTACAAGGAGGTGGCGAACGCGTACTCGCTGTACCTCATCGACACGGCGGGCCGTCACCGGCTCGTGCACCGCGACGAGGAGCTCTCCTGCTGGCACGCCACGCCCGTCGTCGCGCGCCGGATCCCTCGCGTGCCGCATCCGGTTCTCGATCCGGAGTACGCGGAGAGGAACCAGGCGCTCTGCGTCGTGACCAACATCTACCACGGCATGGCGGGGGTCGAGCCGGGTACGATCCGGTGGATCAGGATCAACGAGGCGGTGCCGCGGTACTGGGACACGGGCAGAAGGTGGAATCCGTCGCTGAGCAGCTCCAGCTGGAAGGCGGCTCTCTGGCCGCGCGTGCAGTGGGGCGTCGTCCCCGTGGAAGCGGACGGATCGGCCTGCTTCGAGGTGCCGGCGAACCGGAACATCTTCTTCCAGGCGCTGGACGAGAACTGGAGGGAGGTCCAGCGGGAGAGGACCTACGTGAACTACAAGCCCGGCGAGGTCCGCTCCTGCACCGGCTGCCACGGCGATTCCGCGCACGTCGTCTCGCCGGCCGGATCGGTCGCGCCCCTCGCGCTCAAGCGGGCGCCGAGCATCCCCATGCCGCAGCCGTGCGATCTGGCGGAGAGCGGCGGCGATGGCCTCGCGGGGCAGGTCATCCACTACCCGGCGGACATCCAGCCGATCCTGGATGCCAGGTGCGTATCCTGCCACGGGCCGGCGGATCCTGCGGGCGGGTTGAGGCTCACGGGAGAGGTGACGCTTTTCTACAGCACGTCCTACGAGGAGCTCGCGAGAAGGCAACTGGCCGGCCCCATCATCCCGGAGTTCACGTCTTTTCTGTGGGGAGACCGAGGCAACTACAACGGCTCGTACCTTCCGCCGAAGAGCCTCGGCTCCTACCAGAGCCTTCTCCTCG
>JAFGKN010000559.1 GCA_016928605.1 Planctomycetota bacterium
CACGTGAGGAGGTTTCCCGAGAGCTCCTGAGGCGGGCCGAGCCGCACTCGAGGGCCGCGAATGCTCGTGCGACCCGGCGTCGATCCGCTTCGGTCGGGGCCAGTAATGCGCGGTACCCACCGTTCCCGGCCCTGTTTGCCGCGTCTGCCGATCCGGGCTAGTCTTCGGTGGTACGAGAAGCTCAACCATCGCATGCAGGGAGAGTAGATGTGACGCCCCAAGAGTCGACGACCAGGGCTCGCCAGAGGCCGGGGTCCACCCGGAGCCGACCGCCCGGTCCGGCGGCGGCGAGGAAACAGACCGTCGCCAAGGAGAAGCAGGACGCGCTCGAGAGCCCTTACCTCCGCGACGTGCAGGAGTTCTTCCGCAATCTCGTCATCACCGAGAAGAACCTCGGGCTCTATCCGACCTACAGCAAGGTCGTCCAGCAGTCCGTCGACAAGCTCTTCGAGTCCGCGAGGAAGGCTCTCGAGACCGCCGGTCCTCTCCGGTTGCAGGTGAGCCAGACAGCCATCTCCTTCCAGGAGGATCCGGTCTACGAGGAGGCCGAGAAGACGAAGAGCCTCGCGTTCCGCATCCACAAGGACGGCGTGCGCGAGATCTCGATCCAGACGGAGTTGACCCGCACGGAGCTGGTCGACCTCGCCGTCTGCCTCAAGGAGGCGCGCAAGGTCGACGAGGAGGAGGATGACTTCGTCACCCTCTTCTGGGAAAAAGACGCCGCGCACGTCCAGATCCAGCTCGCGGACGACTATCTCTCCGACGAGGATCTCCCGGAGGTCCCCAAGTCCCGATCGCTCTTCAGCCAGCTGAGACTCGAGAGATTCAAGATTCCCAAGGAGGAGAAGGGTCTGCTCGGCGAGCTCCTCGAGAAGCGCAAGGCGGAGGAGGATGAGAACACGGCCTTCGAGATCACCGAGGAGGAGGCCCAGGCCATCCGAGGGCTGGTCAAGAACGAGGAAGCCTACTTCGCGCTCTTCGACTTCGTCGACATCCTCCTCGAGCTGATGGTGAGGAATCCGGACCAGGACTCCTTCTCCCGGTCCGTCAAGATGATCCGGACGATCATCGCCTCGCTCGTGGAGGATTGCGACTTCGAGCGCGCCGCCTACCTGATGCAGAAGTTCTCCACCCAGACGCATCCCGGCATGAAGGATCACCACCGGCGTCAGATCCAGGAGATGCTGGACACCTTCACCGACAAGCAGACGATGCTGATGCTCGACACCTTCCTCAAGGAGAACGACCGGCTGGCGAAGAACCACCCCGTGTTCGAGTTCATGAAGAACTTCCCCCGGAGGGCGGCCGAGAGCCTCTGCTCCCTCCTGAAGCACCCGCAGCATCTGCCCGCCATGTCGGAGGTCCTCGTCGTGCTGGGAAGCGACAGGCCTGAGATCTTCACCCCGTACCTGTCAGATCCGGATCCCCTCGTGGTGCGGGCGATGATCGGCGTGCTGCTGCAGACCGACAACGACAAGCCGGTCGAAAGGATCGCGCGCACGCTCCAGCATCCCGACGAGAGCGTCCGGGTCCACGGAGCTCTCGTCATCCTCGAGAAGGGAGACGCCAGCTCCGGCGGCCTCTTCATCCCGCTTCTCGCGGAGTCTTCCAGGCAGCTCCTCAACATCGCCCTGCAGTACTTCGGGAAGTACACCTACCCCCAGGCGTACGAGAGCCTCGAGTCCCTGGTCAAGAGCCGATCGTTCAACCTTCTCGATCAGAAGCGGAAGCAGCTCTGCTACAAGGCGCTCCTCAAGGCATCCTTCAGCCGAGGCATCGATTTCGTCACGAAGAGCGTCCTCAGATGGCCCTTCTGCTTCGGTCCCAATTCGCGGGAGAAGAAGACCGCCGCGCTGGCGGTGCTCTCCCAGCTAGAGTCGCAGCAGGCGAGGGCAACCCTGGAGCGCTTCGCTGCGCGGGAGAAAGGCGTGCTGTCCACAGCAGCGCGGCGCTTCCTGGCGGAGGCCCGCAAACGCGAGGCGAAGGCGATGGCGCTCGAGGAGGCCGTCCAGTAAACCGCGGAGGTGGAAAGTGTCCAGTCAGACTCGCAAGCGATCGCTCTCGCAGGCGCTCAACACAGGTGTCCGCAAGTACGGGACGGCCATCGTCAGCAACCTGGCGATCGCGATCAAGACGACCCAGCTCTACTCGTTCGAGCACCAGAACGTGGTCGATGCCGTCCGCGAGCTGGGAGAGTTCCTCCGCAGCTTCATAGGTCTCGAGGGCGAGGCGGAGCTCTCTCGCGTCGAGGACTTCCTCTTCATCAACGAGGTGCGGATCAAGGTCGATCTGGGCGGCATCCAGACGTACGATTTCATCCTCCAGGCGATGAAGGAACGCGAGATCGGCGCCATCTCCTTCGACAAGGATCCGAGCATCGACGAGCTCAAGAAGCTGGTCCATCTGCTCCTCAAGCCGGTCTCCGATCCCCAGGAGCCCTGGAAGTCCTTCGAGATGGCGCTGAAGGGTTCGGCGTTGAAGGGGATCAAGATCAGCAAGTACGAGCCGAGATGCGACCAGCGCCAGGAGATCACCGACGACAAGCGGATGCTGGCTATCAGCCTCTACTTCCGCTCCATCCAGTACTTCAAGGAGGCCATCGACGCGGTCAAGGCGGGCCGGAAGATCAACCTCAAGAGGCTCAAGCGGATCATCCAGGCCATGGTCGACATGGTCCTCGAGGACGAGCCGACGCTGCTGGCTCTGGTGAACATCAGGGACCACGGCTCCCGCCTGGCCAATCACAGCGTCAACGTGGCGGTCCTCTCCGTGGCGGTGGGAGCCAAGCTGGGATTCTCCAAGAAGCTGCTCGGCGACCTCGGCATC
>JAFGKN010000560.1 GCA_016928605.1 Planctomycetota bacterium
CAGCGGCAAACGCGCTCGGTCTCTCCCTCGCTCCGAAGCCGCGCGATCTCGCCGCTCAGGAACCTCGGGTTCTCCGAGAGCGCCGGGCGCTCCGCCGCAGGGAGGGTGCCGCAGCAGGCGGGAGCAGCGCCGGCCGGCCGGAAACGGCCCTCCAGAGTGGCGCATCCGCAGCAGGCGCCTCCGGCGAGGCACGAGAGGTCTGGCGCGCTCCTGGCGGGGACGAGGCTCGAGAGCGCCAGGCTCAGGGCCAGTGCGGCTCGCAGAGCGCCTTGGAAGAAGGGTCTCACAACCAGCATACAGGCTTTCCGAGGCCGGAGCCTCGCCATGGAGAACGGCCTGGCGGCTCGAGGAGTTCCCGCGGCGGCCCCGGTCGTGGCTCGCCGCCGGGGGCCCCTCCGCCTCGACGCCCGGAGAGGCCCAGGCTGGAGCCCGGCGTTCCCGGGCGGGGCCTGAGCGGCTACAGAGCCTGGCGCTGCGAGTCTGCCTGAGAACGGTCAGCGCAAAGAAACCGGGCCCCCGTGGGGGCGCCGCTCCGTGGCTGTCTCCGCTGCCTCTCCGCCCCTCCCGGCCGTCACGGGAGCGGCCACCAAAGCGATCCGGCTCTACCGCACGAGATCCGGCGGCAGCCTCTCCCTCGTCACCTCTCACCGCCCCGGATCGACGTCGATCCAGCTCGTCAGCGGTTTCTCGACGATGCGGGGGTGGTGCTCGCCGGAGTCGATGCGGATGTCCCGGTAGGTCTTGCCGCCGCAGAGGATGCGGGCATCGAGGATCGCGAAGCGGTCGAGCGCGCCGCCGTCCTTCGGCAGCGCCCGCAGCTCGATGCGGTTGAGGCGCTCGAGCCGCTCGGCGGGGATCTCGAAGGCGATGACCTCCGTCCCCTTCACCGGAGGGGAGAACTCGCCATCGCCCCGGAGCTTCGTCGGGCCCAGGTGGAGGAGGCGGGCGTCGTTGATGCCGAGCTCGAAGCCGATGTCGACGCCTCCGACGTCGAGCTCGAGCCGCGCGGCCGCGCTCGCGGAGTACTCGCCGCGCCGCCCGGTCAGGAAGAGGTAGCTCCCCGCCATCTTCCAGGACTCGCGCCCGTCGGTGACGCTCACCTCCATCGGCCGTATGCCCTCGTCGATCCGGCTGAGCTCGAGCTTCGCCTCGAACCTCGCGCAGAGCGGCCCCCTCAGGAAGGGAGCCTCTTCCACGTGGTCTCCGACGCGGATCAGCAGCTTCTGGATCTTCCCCTCGGGGTCGTAGAACGACCCGCGGACGGCGTTCTCCGATCCGACCGCCTGTCTAGGCCGCGGGTAGTCGAGGGCGATCGCGTGCGGCTCGCCGGTCGCGCGGTAAAAGCTCTCCATGCCACTGTCGGAGACGCGCACGAGACGGTAGCCGCAGGAGCGGTCCTGCTGGCCGAACATCTGCGAGATCGATCCTCCGCTGAGGCAGGGCTTGCCCGCGAACGTGGTCGCGCGGTCGACGTGATCGTGGCCGTGGAAGATCTGCGTCACGGAGTGCTTCTCGACCACCTTCTGGAAGAGTTCGCAGCCGCTGGGGAAGTGGACGAAGAGGAAGATGCGCGCGTGCGGCGGCAGCGGCTTCAGGTCCGCTTCGAGCCAGCGGGCCGCAACCTCGGGCACTCCCCAGGACCACTTGTCGCCCTCGAGCTGGTTGAAGTCGACGCCGACGAAATGGATGCCGGCGTAGTCGAAGGACCAGCGCAGCGGGCCGGCGCGCTCGGTGTAGAATCCGTAGGCGTAGAGCGGGTGCTCACGGTCCCATCCCTGGCTCGCGCGCACTCCGGCCACGTCGTGGTTTCCGCTCGTGAAGAAGAGGGGGACGGGGAAGTCTTTCACATGGGCCGTGAACGTGTCGTACTGCATCCTCCCCTGGTCGAAGGTCTGGCTGTCGGAGAGATCGACCAGGTCTCCCGTCAGGATGGCGAACCGCACCGCGGCGCCGAGCGACTCGACGTCCCTGCGGAAGCCGGTGAACTTCTCCTCGCCGCCGCGCGGCACGTGGCAGTCGGTCCCGTGCACGAAGGTGAAGGGCAGCGCCTGCTCATCGGGCCGCAGGCCGAAGTCGACCGCCGGCTCGCCGCTTTCCTTCTCGACGCGGGCGAACCAGGGAGTCGTCGGCCAGTGGCCGCTCGGGAGGCAGATCGAGACGGTGGCCGATCCGCCCTGCGCCAGGACAGGATCCGCGGCGACGTCGAGCCGGTACGAGCCATCCGCTCCGGTACGGACGATCTGCACGCCGTCGGTGACCGCCACGCCGGCGACACCGCTCTCGCCTTCGTCCCACGCCCCATCCGCGTCCGCGTCGAGAAAGACACGGCCGCAGACGGACTGGGCGGGGACGGGCGAGGCCTGCGAGAGGATGATCCAGAGCGAGGCAGCGAAGAGGGTTCTGCGCATCATGATGTCGTCTCGTTGCGTCTTGCGGAGAGGGCGGGCTCCGCCGCACGCCCGCGGCGCGCCGCCGTGGTCCAGGGCTCGCGCGTCACGAGCCCTCCGAATGGAAGCGGA
>JAFGKN010000561.1 GCA_016928605.1 Planctomycetota bacterium
CTGAGGAAGTACGGCATCTCGCAGGCCGAACCGCGCTCGGCGCAGAGGTGGCTGGCATGAGCTGCAGGCACCGGCGGCCGACGGGCGGACGAGCTGTCCTCGCGGCGCGATGCGAGGAGGTGCCCGCATGAAGCTCTCCTATCCTCGAGAAGTCGAGCTCTTCCAGTGGCTCGCCCGGAGCCTCGGGGCTCCGTTCGTCGATCTGCGCGAGTACAGGATTTCACCCGGCATCCTCCGCAAGCTCCCTCGCGACCTGGCGAGGGAGTACCGCTGCGTGCCGATGGTCTTCAACCGGCGGCGCGTCGTCCTGGTGCACGACAGCCCGGCGGACGCGCTGCGGCTGGCGGCGGATCCGCCGCCCTTCCTGCGCTTCCGCGCCCGCGAGGAAGGGAGCCGATCCGTCGAGTTCGCGCTGACGACCTCCTCGGCGCTCGACGAGGCTCTCGCGCGGCGGTTGTCTCTCGCCGATGAACACGGGCGCGGAAGCGGCGGGCGCTAGAGGTCGGCGTCGCTCCACTGCTCGGAGCGGATCGGGTCCTCGGGGGCGACGAGGGACGCGATCTCGATCTCCGAAACGATCCGGTCACGGGGGGCGTCGTAGAGGATGGAGAAGCCCTCCAGGCCGATGATGAAGACCTTCGCGGGCTCGGGGGAGGATTCTGGTCGCATCGCTGCTCTCGCCTGTCTGTCTGCTGAGATGTCGGACGGCAGTCGGACCGTCAACTCCCGTGCCGGTCCGAGCCTCGCGACAAGCGGCGCTGGCGCAGAGAGTTGGGGATCCGCGCCGCGCGGGCCGGCTCTTGGCCGGCCCGCAGCCAGCCGGCGATGCCCCGGATGTGGACTCTTTTGCGCGGCGAGGGGGCCTTGCGGATGCACGGTCCGGGCGCGGCCGCCGGCGGCGGCCGGCCGCGGGTCTTGCGGGGCGCCGGGGCGGCCCGTCAGCCGCGGGGCTCAGCTCTCCGCGAGCACGAGATCCTTGAACCTCCGGCCGCGCTGCTCGAAATTGGTGAACTGATCGTAGCTGGCGCAGGCCGGGGAGAGGATCACGCAGTCGCCGCTCCGCGCGCGCTGCCGGGCGGCGCGGACGGCCGCTTCGAGCGTGCCCGAGCGGTGGAGCACCGGCCGGTCTGACGGCGGGCGCCTCGCCTTCTCGATCTCGCTCTCGATCTCCCGCGCCGTCGCGCCGATCAGGAACACCTCGCGGGTGTTCGCGGCGATGCTGCGGGCGAGCCGGGCGAAGGAGCAGCCCTTGCTGGCTCCGCCGCAGATGAGGAGCACGCTCGGGCGGAGAGCCTCGAGCGCGGCGATCGTCGATTCGGGCGTGGTGGCGATCGAATCGTTGATGTACTCGACGCCGTCGCGGCGCAGGACGACCTCCAGGCGGTGCTCCACCGGCCGGAAGCTCCGCACGGCCCGCAGGATCTCGTCCGGTGCGAGCCCCATGGAGAGGGCGGCTGCCGCCGCGGCTGCCGCGTTGAGCAGGTTGAACGGCCCGCGCAGCTGCAGATCGCCGGCGGAGAAGAGGACCTCCTCCGCGCGGCCGGGCCCCGAAGCGGCGACCTGACCCGACTCGTCGACCCACACTCCGGCGGCGCGGGGGCGGACGCGGCCGGTTCGGCCGAAGTAGACGATGCGCCGCGATGTCCCCTGCGCCCAGGACCTCGCCAGGGCGTCCTCGGCGTTGAGCACGGCGACTCCCGGCGGAGGAGCAGGGCCCAGGATCTCCCTCTTCGCCTCGACGTAGCTCTCGTACGTCAAGTGGCGATCCAGATGGTTCGGCGCGAGGTTGGTCAGGACGGAGACCTCTGGCCGGCGGGAGAGTCCTCTCATGTCCTCGAGCTGGAAGCTCGAGAGCTCGAGGACCACCCAGTCCTCCGGAGCGATCGCGTCGACCTGCGGCAGCAGGGATCGGCCGAGGTTTCCGCCGACGAGGACCTCGGGCCAGCGCTCGGCGGCCATCCTGCCGATCAGCGATGTCGTCGTCGTCTTGCCGTTCGATCCGGTGACGGCGCAGATCCGCCCGCGGCAGTGCTTGAGGAAGAGATTGGTCTCCGTCTCCAGAGGGATGGACCGGGCCCGGCAGGCCTTGATGAGGTCGGCCGTGCGGGGCACCGCCGGGCTCGGGATGACGAGATCGGCTCCGAGGAAGTCGCTCTCGTCATGCCTGCCGAGGACCCACCGCGCCGGCAGGTGCCGCATCTCCTTCAGCGTGGGCTCGAGCTGCTCCTCCGAGCGCAGGTCGGTGACCGTCACCTCAGCGCCGTGGCGGCAGAGAAACTCCGTGACGCCGCGGCCTCCCCCGAAGAGGCCGAGGCCCATCACCGTCACCTTCCGCCCGCGGTACCAGTCCAGAGGATGCGATTGGGGCGAGAACATACGACCTCCATGAGAGCGAGCCTGCGGAGATCCCCTCGGCGGGGATCATCCCTGCGAGTCCTCCTCGGGCTCGAGGGCCTGCATCCGCGAGCGCTCGGCCTTCTCCTCCAGCAGCTCGAGCATCTGGAGCGAGCGCAGATCCTCGTCGCCGCCGGGGAGCGGATCGAGACGAACTTCCAGGAGGTGATGGTCCCGCAGCTTCCAGGGGACCAGGAACTCCGCGAAGAAGTCGAGGGGGAAGATCTCGTACCAGGGGGGGGAGAGAGTCTCGAGCACGCGCCTGGACTCGTGACCCTCATGGCGCACGACGACGCTCACGGTGCCGTAGAACGAGAACGGGTGATCGACGGGCGTCGGCTCCTCGAGCTTCCTGCCGTTCAGGTAGACATCGGCGCCCGAAGGCTCGGACCGCACCTGGAGGAGCCGCTCCACGCAGCCGGTGAGCGCGAGGAGCGCGAGAGCGACCGCGGCGATCGAGAGCGGAAGTTCCAGGGAGTGGCGGCGCAACCTCATCATGGATGCGCATTATAGAAACCGGCCCGCGGGAGGAAACAGAAAAGCCGGGGCGGCGGAGACGGAGCCCGGCATCAGAGGCGGAGAGCGCCTTCGCCGCGGCAGCGGATTGACACGCGGCCCGGCGGCGGGAAGAATCGGTACTCGATGGCGGACGTCTGGTACGAGGATGGCTTGCGCTTCGGATGCCGACGATGCGGCGGCTGCTGCACGGGGGCGCCGGGGCATGTGTGGGTGACGCTGAAGATGATCGACGAGATCGCGGGGTACCTCGGGCTCGACCGGGATCGCTTCGGCCGCCGTTACCTGCGGAAAGTCGGCAACCGCTACTCGCTCGTCGAGAAGGCCGGGGGTGATTGCATCTTCTTCGATCGGGGCTGCAGGATCTACCCGGTGCGGCCGCTCCAGTGCCGGACCTATCCCTTCTGGCCGGAGAACCTCAGGAGCCGGTCCGCCTGGGAGCTTGCCTCCCGCGCCTGCCCGGGGATCGGGGTGGGGCGTCTGTACACGCTCGAGGAGATCCAGCCCATCCGGAAGGGAGAGGCGGATGCCTCGCGAGGCGATTGAGAACCGCCGGCGCGGCGGATTCCAGGCCAGGGGACCAGGGGAGACCGGCCCCCGGCTCTCGGGCTCCAGCGAGGAGGCCCGGCGGGGAGCTTCCGGCGCCCGGCGTCCCGGCGCAGCGATCGCCGCCGCGGTCTTCGCGGTCCTCACGGCGTGCTCCTCGCCGCCGCTCGTCGAGGAGCCGCAGGAGACCTTCTTCGAGCTCGAGGACGCCGAGCGCGCGGTCGCCCGGGGCGCCGATCC
>JAFGKN010000080.1 GCA_016928605.1 Planctomycetota bacterium
CCGTAGACGGCGTAGGCTTTGCCGTCGTCGTACTTGAGAAAGCCCTTGATCATGTAGAAGACGAGCAGCGCGCGCATGCCGTAATAGGAGAACCGCTCCCACATCTCCGCGAAGAAGAGCGTGAAGAGCCCTGTGGGATGCCCGAAGAGGGTCGGGGCGGATGGCTGGCTGCTCGCGGTCATCTACTCTACTCTCTCCCTGAGCATGATCGGCGCGGTCGCGCGGGCCTGCCGTGGGCCCACCATCGCGCGGCCGGCGCGCGGAGCGCCCCGTTTGTAATCCACGGCAGCCGTTTCATCCACCGTATTCCGGCACCCGTCCGGGCGATCCCCCGCTCCTCGCCGTGAGGCCGGCGGGGGCGGAAGGTCCTCGGCGCTCGACCTACAGCGTCCAGCCGTCGCGCAGCGGGGGGCGGACCAGGTTCTCGACCTCGGGGTGGTTCGTCGACTTCAACCTGGCAGCGTCCCACTGGATCTTCTTGCCGCTGCGGTACGCAACGAGCCCCAGCAGCACGGTCTCGGTGAGAGGGCCCGAGTATCCGAAGTGGCAGAGCGCCTCGCCCTTGCCCTTGCAGGCATCGAGCCACTCCTCGTAATGGCCCTTCGAAGGGGGGATGTAGGGATCGGGGCGCTGGAAGCCCTCGAAGTCCTTCTCGGGAAGCAGGCGGTGATTGTTGTAGTCGGCGATCAGCATCCCCTTCTCACCGACGAAGAGCACTCCGTCGCCCCATTGCGGCAGCTTGCCCTCTTTGAAGTGGGCTGGCCGGAGCCCTCCGTCGTACCACGTCAGCTCCACCGCAGGCAAGGCGCCGCGCGCGGGAAAGCGCCAGGTGGCCTGGAGCTTCATGGCGGCCGTCTCCGGGTGGACGGGAGAGCCGGTCGCCTCGGCGCTCAAGGGGTGTGCGAGCTTGAGCGCCCAGAAGACGAGGTCCATGTAGTGGCAGCCCATGTCCGCCAGCGTCCCGCCGCCGAAGTCCCACCATCGGCGCCAGTTTCCGGGCAGATACACCGGGTGATAGGGGCGATAGGGAGCCGGGCCGAGCCAGAGGTCGTAGTGGAGGTAGTCGGGGACGGGCGGCGTCTCCTTCGGCCGCTCGCCTCCTCCCCAGCACTTGCCGCACCAGACGTGGGCTTCGCGGACCTTGCCGATGGCCTCCTTCTCGATGAGCTCCACCACGCGCCGGTAGTTGTCCACGGCGTGGATCTGCGTGCCGAGCTGCGAGGCTCGCTTGTGCTTCTTCACCGCGTCGGTGACCGCGCGAACCTCGTAGACGGAATGAGCGAGCGGCTTCTCACAGTAGATATGCTTGCCGCTCAGGACGGCCGCCAGGCTGGCCACGGCGTGGGTGTGGTCGGGGGTGCTGACGACGATGGCGTCGATGTCCTTGCGCTCGATCAGGCGCCGGAAGTCATTGTACTTCTCGGCGGCGGGAAAGCGCTTCGCGGCTTCCCCCAGGTATCTGTCGTCGACATCGCAGAGCCCCGCCACGGTCTGGCTGGAGACGCCACCGAGATTCGCCGCCGCGCGGTTGGCCACGCCGACCACCCCGATCGAGAGCTTCTCGTTGGCCGGATAGGCGCGGAGTATCTCGCCCCGGGCTCCCAGCAGGATGCCGAAGGTGGTGAGGGTCGTCGTCTTCAGGAAGTCTCGTCGAGTCGGGCTGTGCCTCACGGGTCGGATTCCTCCATCAAGATGTTGCGGCAGGCGAAGGCAGAAAGCTGGACGTCTCCACTGTAGTCCACGCGGCCCTGCGAATCCACCTCGGAGCAAATCGCCGAGCGATGGCTGCCAATTCCCCCTCGAGCGAAGGTCGTTCGTCTCCAACCGGCAGGAGTGTGGTAGAGGATGCCGGGGCCGTGCCCCTCGGTCATCAGAAGGCGCCGTCGGCGTTCCATCGAGCGACGAAGACATCCTCCCGGTCGAGATCGCCGCCGGCAGCAACGACCGTCGTCTCGAGATCATCGCCGGGCCCGAAGACCGCCCGTCCGCCGAAGGAGCCCGCCGCAACGCAGGACTCGTCCTCGAGAGGAGCCGCCGCGATGCCCACGTCGGATTGCGCCGCGCCTCCGGCGCGCGAGGCCCAGACGACCCCGCCATCGGGATCGTAGCGCGCCAGGAAGATGTCCGAGCCGCCCGCAGCATCGAGAACGACAGGGTTTGCCTCGCCGGCTCCGAAGACGCCGCTCGCGCGGAAGCCGCCGGTCACGATCGACGATCCGCCGGGGAGCGAGGCCACTCCGCAGGCCTCGTCCTCCTCCGGCCCGCCGGCGGCCCTCGCCCAGAGGACGGAGCCATCGGCCGCGTAGCGCACGAGGAAGACGTCCTGGCTCGCGCCGCCTGCCAGGCCATCCAGGGTGAGCGGATCGTCCCACCAGGCGTTGAAGGTGACCCGGCGGGCGAAGTTCCCCGCCGCGAGCAGGCCGCCGTCGGCGCAGGCGGCGAGAGCAGTTCCCTCGGCGAACGCGTCCGGCTGCGCGCCATCATCGCCGCCGTTGCGCGCCCAGCGCAGGCCTCCGTCGCTGTCGAGGCAGACGAGGAAGAAGTCCCGAGACGCGACGTTGAGGAGGTCGAGGCCAGGCGTCGACTTCTCGATGGCGGCCACCGTGCTCCCGAAGAATCCCGTCACCGCGACCGCTCCGCCGGGGAGAGCGGCCACCGACCGCGCCCTGTCGGCGCGCTCCCCGCCGATCCGGACGGCCCACCGGAGGAGGCCGTCCAGATCGTAGCGGGCGACGAAGGCGTCGACGTACGATATGGGCTTGCCCGCCTCCAGCGTGGTCTCGCCGGCCTGGCCGGCTCCGAAGGTCGCGCTCTCCTCGAACCACCCGCAGATCGAGGCGCTGCCATCCTCGTGGAGCGCCACGGCGGTCGCCGCATCGTCCTCGTCGCCCCCAGCGCTCAAGGCCCACGCGGCGATGCCGTCGGGCCGGAATCGGGCGAGGAAGAGGTCGCGGCTTCCGGCCCGGGCGGTGAGCTGGACCAGCGCCGAGTTTCCGGCGTCGAACGCGGCCGACTTCTCGAACGAGCCGGCGAGGACGAAGGATCCGTCCGGCTGCGCGGCGATGCCGAGCGCCTCGTCCTCGAGCGACCCTCCGGCGCTGCGCGCCCAGGCGAGCGATCCATCCTGGTTGTACTTCGCGACGAAGATGTCGGTGAAACCCTTCGAGGCGAGCAGTGTCTCGGCGGCTTCCCCGAGGCCGAAGACCGCGTCGCCCGAGAAGCTCCCCGCCGCGAGGATGGATCCGTCCGGTAGCGCGGCGATCGCCCTGGCCGCGTCGCGATCGCTGCTGCCCGCGCTCCGCGCCCAGGCGACGTTGCTCAGAACGAGCTCCTCGCTCGAGACCGCGATCACGGGCGCATTGACTCCATCGGATGCGACGACGATCAGGCGGAACGCGCCGGGGTTCACGCCGGCGGTGCTGACTCGAGCGGTGAAGGGCGCCGGGCCGGCGACGCGGATGCCGCCCAGGAGGAGCGTCTGGTCGGCGGCGGTGGAGAAGTCGCCGTCTCCGTCGGCGTACAGCTCCATGTCGACCGGATCCTCGGGGTCCAGGGCCGTGAGCGTCACCGGCAGAACGCCGCCGCGGCTGACCGTCGTGCCGGCCAGGCCGACGGCGATGTCGACGATCGGCGGCTCGTTGACGCGGTTCACCGTGATGACGACGGACGCCTGGTCCTCCGCTCCGCCCTCGTCCTCGACCGTGTAGGTGAAGCCGTCCACCCCCCAGAAGCGGTCGGCGGGTGCGTAGAGCAGCGTCTCGTCGGGAAGGACGGTCACCGTCCCGTGAGAGGCATCGCCGACGGCGGCGATGCGGAGAGTGTCTCCATCGACATCGGTGTCGTTCGCCAGGACGTCGATGACCACCGCTGCGTTCTCGTCCGTCGAGGCCTGGTCATCCAGGGCCGCCGGGGGGTCGTTGACGGGGCTCACCGTCACGAAGACCTGGCCTTCCGCGCGGTTCCCGCGGAAGTCGACGGCGGTGTAGGTGAAGGCGTCATCGCCGTTGAAGTCGCCGGCGGGGGTGTACGTCACGAGGCCCGTGGGCTCCAGGCGCGCCGTGCCGCTCGCCCCGTCCGTCACCGCGGAGACCGTGAAGATGTCTCCGTCCGGATCGCTGTCGTTGGCGGTGACGTCGATGCTGACCGGCCGACCCTCATCGGTCGTCGCGTAGTCCGGCCGCGTCACCGGCGGGCGATTGAGGCCGGCCGGCGCGGGGGATGGCGTACCGCCGCCTCCACCGTCCGAATCGCTGCAGCCCAGGGCGATGGCGAGGAACGAGCAGGCGAAGAACGAGCAGCAGCGCATGGCGGCTCTCCTTTGCAGTTTCTCTTCACGTTTTTCGACCGCGCGAGGGGACCGTCCGCGCGACCTCCAGAATCACCTCAATCGGCCGCTATCCTACTCCGATTGTCAGAAACTGCCAGCAGGATTTTCCGGAGGTTTTCCGGCGGCGCTGCCGACCGAGAGGGGCACGAACCCGAACGACGTCTGGATCGGGTAGGCGCAGGTGCATCCCGAGCTGGCCTCGGGGATCAGCACCATGCCTCCGGCAGGGATGATGTTCAGCCAGCAGCCGGGGCGCGAGACGCGCGTGATCGGCAATCCTTCGGTGAGCTGGACATCCGTGGGATAGAGGCGCGGGTGGTCGCCGCGGCCGAAGAGGTAATGGAGAGAGCCGGTGAGCCCTCCGCAACCGTGACCGCCGCGCTGGAGGAGGTAGTCCTTCTTCTCGCCGCTCTGGAGATCGAAGGCGTAGGGGCGCGCGTAGACCGTCCCTGCGATGATCACCGGGTGCTGCCACTGCTCGCCGTGAGTCCCGTCCGGCTCCGCGGGATTCCGCCCCCGGATGTCGAGCGCGCGGAACCGAGTCCGCCAGATCTCCCCACCGCCTGCGGCCTCGAACGCCATCAGCTCGTAGAAGACCTCGTCTCCGTCGTTGAACGATCCCGAGAGCAGCACGACATCCTCGGTGGCCGAGAGGTAGGCGATGTGCTGGAAGGGGGGCGCGATTTCCCGCTTCCACAGCGCCGCTCCGTCCTCGGCGGCCAGCGCGACCAGGCGGGCGCCTCCGCGGAAGAGCTCGTCGATGCGGACGCGGCCGCCCCCCGCGGCGGCCATCGAGGGATCCCGGCTCTCGAGGAAGCAGATCCGGTCTCCGCTGGCGGCGATCGCGGCATCGAGGATGGCGCCGTGATACGTCCAGACCTCGCGCCCATCCTCGCGGTCGAGCGCCATCAGGAGGCGGCTCGCGACCATGGGGCGGAGGTCTCCCTCGAGCAGATCGCAGGTCTCGCGGCGGAGCTCTCGGAAGGCAGCGCCCGCTTCGCGGCCGGTGGCGATCAGGCGGTTCCCCACCGCGCCGAGGTAGCCCCACTCGAGCCCTTCCTGGAGGCTCGGCGGCTGGAGTGTCCGGCGGATCTCGCCGCTCTCCACGTCGAGGCTCACGCACCCGGACCCGGAGGCGACCAGGAGACTGCGGCCGTCGAGCAGCAGGTGCCCGCTGTGCTTCATCGCACCGACGCGGCGCGATCCCGGGATCCCGCGCCGCCAGAGCTCGGTGCCGCAGTACTGGTCGACGGCGATGATCTGCTCGTCGGCCGGGATGAAGAGCCTGCCGTCCCTGCAGAGAGGCGAGGTCGGCCGGTGGTGGCGGTCGATCATGGGCCGCGGTCCGGGCCGCCCGAACCACTGGAGGGCAAGAGGGGCGCGTAGCGCATCGCCGCTCGACGCGGTGTGGCCGGCGTCCGCGTAGAGCTGCGTCCACTCGCCGGCTCCGGGCACCTTTCCGCGCCGAAGGACGATCCACGGACCGGCGCGGTCCGCCGTGAACGGCGCCTGCGCATCCTCCCGGCCGGCCGCGGCCAGACGTTCCAGGAGGCGGCGCAGCGGATCCGGCGTCTCTTCCTCGCCCGCGGCGGCGCAGAGGACGCCGCCTTCCGGGCGGACGGTGCGCGGCAGGTCCAGCAGGCTCGGTCCCCACGCGGCGAGGCTGCGCGCATCCGGGAGGACCACCAGGCGGAAGAGATACCCGGAGAAGGAGAAGCGCGGGCGATCGGCGCGGAGCACGGCGATGCGCGATCCGTAGAGCCCGCTCCGGACGACATCCGCGCGGATGGCGGCGGCGATGGCCGGATCCCTCTCGAAGCAGACGATGCTGAGCTCGCTCCGGCGGGCGAGAGCGACGGCGAGGGACGCATCCTTGGCATCGACGATGAGGCAGTAACCCTTGCGCGAGCCGCAGGCCTCGAGAAGCTCGCCGGCGCGGGCCGCGGCGTCATCGCTCTCGCCGCCGGCAGGCGCAGGCGCATCTCGCCCGCCGGTGGTGGGAGCTGCGGCTCCACCGCCATCGCCGTCGCTGCCGCCTCCGCCGTCGCCGCCGGCATCCGCGGGATTTCCGCCCGAGCCAGGGTGCGCCGCGTCATGACCTCGGGCCTCGGCGGATGGAGCGGCGGCGGGCGCGGATGGAGACGCCGAGCCGCCCGCGGAGGGGCCGCTGATCTCGACGCGCGGCTCGGCTGGGGCGCCGAAGCAGACGATCGCGCCTCGATCGGTTCCCACGACGAGGCGGCCCGCGGAGACGCAGAGGCTGCCCGCCCGCCCGGGAACGGCCGCTCGCCAGACGACCTCGCCGCCTGC
>JAFGKN010000562.1 GCA_016928605.1 Planctomycetota bacterium
GATCAAGGTCTGGAACTACAACGAGGTGAACCTCACGGCGCGCGGAGCGAAGAGGATCGAGATCTCCGGATCGGCGAGCGGAGAGCCGGGGACGTTCAAAACCTCCCTCGGCGCGCACGAGATCGACCGCGCGCGCAGCGGATCGCGCGGTCCGAGCGCCGACCCGCGCTTCCCGCAGACCCTGGAGGCGAGCGGCCGGGGCGTGCGCTTCATCCGGTTCGACATCGCCTCCAACCACGCGGGAGTCGTCTTCCCCGCGAGCGACGCATCCCCCGACAACGCCTTCGTGGGGCTGAGCGAGGTGCGGTTCTTCAGCGAGAGCGGCCTCCGCGAGGGCCGGCCCCTTCCGGGAGTGAGGGTGAGCGTGGTCTCGAGCGAGCTGCGCGGCAACTTCGACCGTAGGGCGCAGTACCTCGTCGACGGCAGCGGGCTGGAAGGCTCGGGCTGGGACCTCCAGGGGATGCCTTTCTACGGCCGCGGCGTCGCTTACTCGCAGAGGTTCTCGGCGGCGGGCGATGCGGCGAGCGGCGCAGACGGCCTTCGCGGGCGCTGCCGCGTGCATCTACCCGCCTGGCGCGGCAGCGTGGCCTCCGTTCGCGTCAACGGAGAGGCCGCCGGCCACATCGCCTTTCCTCCCTACGAGCTCGACATCACCGATGCGATGCGCCCCGGAGAGAACGAGATCGAGGTGACGGTGATCGGCACGCTGAGGAACACCCTCGGCCCGCATCACGCGGGAGCGATGTTCGGCAAGGCGTGGCCCCACATGTTCCAGGTCGGCCCCGAGAAGGGGCCGCCGCCCGGCGACGCCTACAGCACGGAAGGATACGGGCTGTTCGAGCCGATGGAGCTGCTGATCTCCGGCGACTGAGCGAGCTCCGGACGGCGGCGCGAGCGGCGTCCTCAGCCACCGCGGCAGCGCGGAGCGGTCGATCACCTCTTCGCGTAGACGCGCACGTAGTCGATCAGGTACTTCTGGGGAAAGATCTCGTCGTCGATCCCCTTCTGGCCGCCCCAGGCGCCGCCGATGGCCGCGTTGAGGATCAGGTAGTGGGGCTTCGCGAACGGCCAGACATCCTCGCCCGTCCCCTCGTTTTTGAACGTGAAGTACTTGCTGCCGTCGACGAAGAAGTCGAGGCGGTCTTCGTACCACTCCAGGGCGTAGACGTGGAAGTCCTCGTGCGGCTTCTCGATCTTGATGCGGGAGCCCTTGGCCGTCCCCTTCACGTGGTTGTACGCCCGGGTGTGCACGTTCGCGTGGATGGTGTCGGGGTCGAAGCCGACGTTCTCCATGATGTCGATCTCGCCGCAGCGCGGCCATCCGACCTTGCCGATGTTGACGCCCAGCATCCAGATCGCCGGCCACATGCCCCTGCCCGTCGGCAGCTTCGCGCGCACCTCGACGCGGCCATAGCACCACTCGCCTTTCCCCCTGGTGTGGAGGCTGGCCGACGTGTACTTTCCCTTCTCGAACGTCTCCTTGCGCGACTCGATCACCAGGACGCCGTCCTCGACGCGCGCGTTCTCCTTGCGCGCCCTGGTGTAGTACTGCGCCTCGCGGTTGCGGATGAACCCCTCCTCGTAGCTCCACTTCTTCTCATCGGGAAGCCCCGGAGCGTCGAACTCGTCGCTCCAGACGAGCTTCCAGTTCGGATCGTCCTTGCGGATGGATCCCTTCGGGACCGTGCTCTTCCCCTTGTCTTCCGCGGCCCAGACGACCGAAAGAGCCAGCAGCACGGCGAAAGCTGTCTTGATCGCGCGTCTCATCTCCATCTCCTTCATGAAGTCGTGTCGGTTCCAGAGCGGCGGGAGGACGGTTCGGACGTTCGAGATTCGCCCCCCGGCGCTCGGGCGCGCCGAGGATGCCTTGCGGCGGTCTGTCAGCGGAGGCCCTTCTCCTTGAGCAGAGCATCCGCCCACTCCGCGTCGGCTTCAGAAAGGGGCGGATCCGGCGCGGCCGCGTAGTCGATGTCGTCGTACGCGCCGCGCGAGTAGCAGTGGTCCAGGATGGCCTGCAGGTCCAGCGGAACACCGGGCTCCTTCTCGCGGAGCGGAACGGGAATGACCGGCAAGCGCTCGCGAAGCGGCGCCCTGTAGACCTCGACGGCGCTCGGGCGCCACCCGCGGCGGATGTCGCGCCAGTGCGACTCGAGGTAAGGATCCACTCCGGGAAACGGGCTTGGCATGGCTGAATCCCCGGCCAGGAGGAACAACGGGCATCAGGTCACGCTCGCCGGTCCGGGTGCCGATCGGGCCTTCGGATCGCCGCCCGCCGGCGTGATTCCAGCAGCTCCTCGGCAGTGGGCACGCCCGGGCGGCTGCATCGTCGGGCTTCGGCAACCGAGGCTCATTATACGCGGAGAGCCGAGGCAGGCCATCCTGCGAAGCGCCGCTCCGGCGCCGACCGCGGGTGTCCGCGCTCCCGATGGCCTGCGGATGGCCGCGGCTTCCCGACAGAGTCCAGGCCGAGTCTCCGTCTCGTCAACCGCGCGGCTCGTCGTCGTCGCCCGCCGGCGCGCGCTTCTCGGGCACAAGGGAGGCTCCGTCTTGTCGCGTTGGTTGCAACTCACAGCCAGGTGCAGATGGGGATGCCCTGGCTCCGGGCCGCGTCGAGCATGCGCTGGTCGTAGGTCGCAAGCTCGACCTCCTGACCGAGGCTGCGGAGGAACTCGAGGGAAGCGAGGTGCAGCGCGTCGAGGGTGCGGACCCGGACTGGAAACGGCTCGAGCGCTCTCGCGAGCATGGCAGGCTCGAGCTCGATGAAGGACACGCGTCCGAGAAGATCATCCACTGCCTCTCGATGTGACCGAGCGAGGCCTCGCGCGTTGATCCGAACCCAGATCTCGTAGACGAGCAGACGGCTCGACACGAGCGTCTCACTCCAGAGTCGATCGGGAGGGCTTCGGTCGTCGGCCAGGAGCTGGGCAAGAGCGACGGAGGTGTCCAGGTAGATCACGGATCAACGCTCCGCCCGGTCTACGTTCAGCTCCTCGAGGATGTTGGCCATCCGATCCACCGGCAGCCGGGGCGGCGGCGAAGGCGTTGAAGCGGCCGCCGGCGTGACCCACCCCTTGCGCACCGCGCCGGCGAGGGCGGAGTCGGGAGCAAGGGCACTCCCGGCCTGCCGCGGCGGAATCAGCTCGGCCACCACCCGCCCACCATCGGTCACGAGGAGGCTCTCCCCCGCGGCGATGAGCCGCAGGTATTCACTGAGCTGACTCTTGAGCGTCTCGACTCCGACGGACTTCATACGAGAAAGGTAGCCCCCGGTCGTCCGCTTGTCAATCCTGGTGATCGTTCCCCTCGCAAGGGGCACAGAGGAAGGAAAAGGTCAGGCGCGGAGCCTTTCTAGCAGGAGGGAGCGAAGACAGCGGAGGGAGGAGGAAGACCCTGGACTGCAGCGTGGAATCGAGGCCGCGAGGGGGTAGGATGGGGCC
>JAFGKN010000563.1 GCA_016928605.1 Planctomycetota bacterium
CCGACGTCGAGACGCATCGCATCGTCTTCCGCGAGACGGCGACCGCGCCGCGCAAGGCGGTCCGCTGAGGGGATCCTCCCTCCTCGCTCGATCTCGGTCCTCGGTCTCCGCCCCGGTCTCGGCCATCGCCGCCGCTTCAGGATGCGGGGCCGGGATCGCGCGCCATCTCCCGGTCGATCTCGAGGAGCACCCGGTCCTGGATGTCCCAGGGGTGGAGCTGGCCTCCGCTCTGGTTGAAGAGCATGGAGAAGGACCAGAGCCGGCCCTCTCGCTCCAGGTAGCCCGAGAGGGCGTAGACACCGCTGATGTAGCCCGTCTTGGCGTGGACTCTGCCGCGTAGCGCGCGGCCCGGGCCGTCGCGGAACCTCTTCGCGAGCGTGCCGTCCTCTCCCCCCACGGGGAGGGAGTCCAGGAAAGCCGTGAATGCGTCGGTGCCGCGCGCCGCATGGAGCAGCCGCGCGAGCTGGTCGGACGTCACGCGGTTCTCCCTGGAGAGCCCCGAGCCGTCGGCCACGACGAGACCGCTCGCGGCGATGCCCTCCGCCTCGAGGAACCGGCGGATCGCGCGCCCGCCCGCCTCGACGCTGCCCTCTCCCTCCTTGCGCGCCCCCAGGGTCTTCAGCAGCACCTCGGCGTGGAGGTTCTGGCTTCGCTTGTTGATCACCGGAAGATCCACCTTGAGCGACGAGCGGTGCTTGACGAGGACAGGGCCCTGTTTCTCGTCCCAGCGGCTGAAGGCGCCGCGCTCTCGCCGGATCTCCCCGGTGATCTCGATGCCTTCGCGACGGAGGACACGGGCGAGGGTGTGGACGAAGAAGAGCGCGGGGTCATCGATCGCCACCCAGTCCTCCAGCGCGTCGCGCCTCGCCGGCAGGTTGCCCTTGAAGGTCACGCGGTTGGTCCCGGTCGCCCTGTGGATCAGCACGGTCGACGGTCCTCCCGCCGCCGTCATGGGCGCGCCCTCGATCTCGATGAAATCGCTGAGGGGCTTCACCTCCACCCTTGCCTTGCGGCCGGGCTCGGTCGGAACGATTCGAACATCCAGGCAGTTGTCGTTGAGGTTCAGGCTGCTGACCTGGGCGCTGAACCAGCGGCCCTCGTTCTTCCTCTGCCAGCCCGGTAGGAAGCGGACGTCGTCGAAGAAGCTGTCATCCGCGATGATGTCGCCGCGGATCGTCCTGAGCCCCGCCTGGACCAGCTCGCGCGCCCACCGCCTGAACAGCGCGTCGGGCTCCCCGTCGTAGAACCGCCCCGAGATGTTGGGATCCCCCGTGGAGTGGACGATGACATCGCCCGCGATCTCGCCCCCCAGGAGGGCTGCGCGGGAGACGATCCTCGTCTCGTACTCGTAGTCGAGACCGAGAAGGCGCAGGGCGGCCAGCGTCGTCAGGATCTTCATGTTGGAGGCCGGGATCATCGGCCGATCGGAGCTGACGCCGGCGACCTTCCGCCCTTCCTCGTCGACGACGGCGACCGCGACGCCCTCCTGGCGGCAGCGCGCGCCGCGGAGGATCGAGCGAATGCGGTCCTCGAGAGGTCCGCCGAGAAGCCGAGGTCCCCAGCCTGCCGCTGCGCACCAGATGAGGAGGACGCCGTTCGTGAAGCGGAGTCTCGCGAGAGAAGCCATACCGGGGGCAGAGTGTACAGAAACCTCCTCCGGGGTTCAAGCCCGAGGCGCGGCATCTCTCCGACCCGGAGACGGACGCGCCCTCGCGCGCGTCCCTGCCCGGCGCGATGCTCGGCTCGGTCCTTGCCATCTGCAGGGCGAGGGGGTGAGAATCACCGCGGATCGCTGCGAGGAGAAGCGCCGCGGAGGCGCTGGCGCGCGGTCCTGGATCCTCGGCCTGGAGATCCGTGACATGAGCGCGAACGGTCCTCTCATCCGCCTCGCGGCCTGGCATCGCGCCGACTGCGTTCGATGTCGCGCTCGAGCAGCCACGCGCGCACCTCTCATCCGGATCGCGGCCCGGCATCGCGCCGACGGGCGTCCGTCCCACCGCCTCCTCGGCGGCCTTCTCCTTCTGCATCTACTGTGCGGCGGCATCGCCGCCTGCCGCGGCCCTGGAGGCGGCGAGGCGACCGGCGACGTTCCGGCCACCGGTGGCGGAGAGACATCCGCGGCGGCGGGCGGCATGCCTGGCTGGTGCGACACGCGGCAGCATCCGCGCTTTCCCTCCCCAGCCTACATCGTGGGCGTCGGCCTCTCCGAGCAGCCGAGCCGCTCGAGGGCTCTCGACGAGGCCAAGGCGGCTGCGATCGCGGACATCGCTCAGCAGTTCGAGGTGCGGATCCTCTCGGAGGTGACCAGCTACGTCCGCCAGAGCCTGCGCGGCAGCGGCGATGAGGCGGTGGCCCGCTACGAGCTGGCGGGCTCGACGCGGGTGCAGCAGGTCGCCGAGGGCTCCTTCCGTTTCGTCCAGGTCGGCGATCAGCACTACGATCAGCAGGCCGGCGTGGCCTGCGTGCTGGCCGTGATCGACCGCCAGCTCCACTTCCAGGAGATCGAGAGGGAGATCCATGACGGCGGGGCGAGGATGCGCCTGTGGATCGAGGAAGGCGCGAGCCTCACCGCGAGCGGGGACCACTTCCAGGCGCTGCAGCGATACCGGCAGGCCGAGCAGGGGCTCATCGAGCAGGCGGCTCTCCGGGCCCAGGCGGAGTTCGTGCTGCGGCGCGTCGAGGCTCCGGCGTCGGTTTCGCTCGAGGATCTCTACCGGCGGCGCCGCGAGCAAGAGGAGAGGATCGCGCTGGAGCTCGTCGTCCGGCACGAGTGCGACGGAGCCCGCGCCGCTGCCTCCTCGGTGGAGGAGGCGTTCATCAGCGGGCTTCAGGAGGCGGGCCTCTTGTTCGCGGTCCGCTCCCGAACCCAGGAGCTCAAGGCGACGGACGCCGAGGAGCTGAGCGGCGCGTTCGACCGCTGGGGCAGGGCTCCGGCCGCCGGCGGCCGCCAGCGGATCGCCGTCCTCTGCCGGATCGAGACGCGGGCTTACTCCGTCGAGCACAGCTTCGTGGCGGCTCGCAGCGGGGGGTGGGTGCGCCTGCTCGATCCTGTCCGCGGCGCTCTCCTCCTCTCGGCGGCCATCGAGAGCGAGCGCGACGATCCCTGCCGCCGGGTCGGCCTCGCCGGTCAGATCGACTCTCTCGCCGCCAGCTCCGCCGTCTGCGCGGCGGCGCGGCTGGCGGCCAGCCTGGAGCGGAAGCTGTGAGGGAGGATCTCTGCACGGCCCGGGCGGCAGGCGGCGGGCCCGTTGCGTCACGTGGGAGGGAGCGACAGACCGTGATTTCGTTTTGAGGCTCCAAGTGCGGGTGTTAAAATCACTTTACATTTTGGGAGCCTCTGTCAAGAGGATTTGACTCGACCAGCCGTCGAGCCCTCCGGCGAGGTTGTCTCTCGCGCCGCCCCTGCGCCCGCGGGCGGTGTCTCTCGCGAGCTTCGTCTCTCTCAACACTTGTAGCCAGCGTGGGATGCGGATGCAAGGATCCGGTCATGGAGTCCACCGAAGGCGTGGCTCGGGGACCCAGCGCCCCTGCGCCAAGCTCATCATCTGCGAGAACGGCAAGAACCGGACCCTCGACCTCAGCTCGCGCGTGACGACGATCGGACGCTCCCAGGAGAACGTCATCGAGATCGATGACATCAACAGCTCGCGGCGGCACTGTCAGATCGAGCGGCACGATGGGAACTACGAGATCGTCGACCTGAAGAGCCGCAACGGCACGCTCGTCAACGGGATCCTCGTCCTGCGCAAGGAGCTGCGTCCGGGAGACTGCATCGAGGTGGGCAAGACGAGGATGTTCTTCGAGCACGTCTCCGAGGAGTACTCCGAGGAGACCATCGATCTGACGACGGACCGGTTCCTCGAGCCGCTCTCGGAGCTCGACGAGGAGGATCGGCTCGAGGCGCTCCACAAGGAGAGGGAGATCTTTCTCAAGCTCCTCGAGATCAACCGCAACATGAACTCCAAGATCGTGCTCGGAGATCTGCTCGATCTGCTCGTCGACACGGTGGTGGAGGTGACCGGAGCGGAGAGAGGATTCCTCCTCCTGCTCGCCGGCGCGGATCTTGAGATCAAGGCCGCGCGCAACGCCGACCGCGAAGCGGTGCGCGATCCCGGGGTGAAGTTCAGCCATCGGCTGGCCTCGATGGTGGTGAAGTCCGGCCGGCCCTTCCGCACCGACGACGTGGGCCAGGAGCCGCTCGCGAAGGAGAAGGACGAGATCGAGAGCCTGGGCCTGAAGTCGGTCCTCTGCGTGCCCATCCGCAGCGAGGGCGTCGCGCTGGGCGCGATCTACGTCGAGAACCGATTCGATACGGGGGCGTTCACCTCGAATCACCTCCGCTGGCTCGAGATCGTCGCCGACCAGGCTGCCGTGTCGATCCGCAACGCTCAGCTGTTCGAGGAGAACCGCAAGCGCCAGAAGGAGCTCGAGGAGGCCCAGGGCGCGCTGGAGAAGCTCAACTCCGAGCTCGAGGAGAAGGTCCTCTCCAAGAGCCTCCAGCTCGAGGAAGTGATCCGGCTGCTGCCGCACGAGCGCCCGGCGGGCTTCAAGTACGACTACGGATCCATCGTGACCCGGAGCCCGAAGATGTTCGAGATCTTCCGGCTCCTCGACAAGGTCACGGACTCGTCGGTGCCGGTCCTCGTCCTGGGTGAGAGCGGGACGGGGAAGGAGCTCATCGCGCGCGCCATCCACGAGAACGGACCGCGGCGCGCGGGCGCGTTCGTGAGCGAGAACTGCGCGGCGATCCCGATCAACCTGATGGAGAGCGAGTTCTTCGGGCACGTGAGGGGAGCCTTCACGGGAGCGACCCGCGACAAGCGAGGGCTCTTCGAGGTCGCCGACAACGGCACTCTGTTCCTCGACGAGATCGCCGACATGCCGGCGAGCATGCAGACCAAGCTCCTGCGGGTGCTGCAGGAGGGCGACATCCGCCGCGTGGGCGGAAAGGAGGTGATCCGGGTCAACGTTCGCATCATTTCCGCGACCAACAAGAACATCTACGACATGGTCCGGCAGTCCCAGTTCCGCGAGGATCTTCTGTACCGGATCAACGTCATCACGATCACGCTGCCTCCGCTCCGCGACCGGCGCGAGGACATCCCCCTGCTGATCGACTTCTTCCTGCAGTGCATAGCCGGACGCACCGGCGAGCCGAAGAAGGTGCTCGACCGCGAGACCTTCCACCTCCTCTACCAGTACGACTGGCCCGGCAACGTCCGAGAGCTGGAGAACGAGATCGAGCGGCTGGCGGCTCTCAGCGGAGAGCGCATCGATGCCAGCCTGCTCAGCCCGAACATCCAGACGAAGGGCGCCAAGCGGGGATACTCCTTCGAGGGACAGTCTCTCAAGGACGTCGTGGCCCGGACGGTGGAGGACGTCGAGATGCAGATCCTGCGCTCCACGCTGGCCGATACGCGCTGGAAGAAGAGCAAGGCGGCGGAGCTTCTCGGCATCTCTCGTCCCACGCTGGACGCCAAGATCGAGAAGTACAAGTTGAGCAAGGAGACGGACCGGCCTTCGGACGAGCGCTGAGGGCCCCAGCGCCCCGAGCCACGCTGTAGGCTCTCTGCCGCGAGCGGTGCGAGCAGCCGATGCGGCAGCGGGCAGAGACTGCTCGAGACGGCTTCGAGACGGGAAGCGGCAAGCGCGGCATTTCTCTCTGGATCACGCTAGCTCATGAGTATTCGACTCTTGCTCTGCGAGGCGGATGGAACGGAGCGCAGGCTGGATCTCCAGCCCGTCTCGGTCGTCATCGGCCGCAGCGCCGATTGCGAGGTCGTGATCGCCGATCC
>JAFGKN010000564.1 GCA_016928605.1 Planctomycetota bacterium
TGCGATGTCGAGATCGGCTGCCGATCGACCATCGTCTCGCATCTCGGCTGCATCGCCCACTGGACCCGCCGCGCCTTGAAGTGGGATCCCGCGCGCGAGGAGTTCATCGGCGACGACGAGGCGAACCGGCTGCGGTCCCGTGCGAATCGAGAGCCGTGGGCTCTCTGAGCTCCGGCGGCGGCGCTCGCCGGTGATCTCCCATACCTTCGTGAAGCGAGAGGTCGTAGAGATGAGCATCCCCCTTCGCATTCCATCCTCCATCCTCTGCATCCTCGCCGCGCTCTTCGTCCTCGCCTGCGACGGCCTCTGCGCCGAGCCTCGTCCGGAAGAGGCGCCTCGGCCATGGACGCCGCCCGGGTCGGTGAGCGCCGAGGAGAGGCTCGCGATCGAGAAGGCGCTGCCCGAGGCCGCGCCGGCGAAGCCCGCCGCGAAGCGGAGGCTCCTCATCTTCGACCTCAACGTCGGATATCCGGGACACGGCTCCATCCTGCACGCGAACCTCGCCTTCGCTGAGATGGGCAGGAAGACAGGAGCGTACGAGACGGTCGTCAGCCGCGATCCGGAGGTCTTCCGGCCGGAAAGCCTGAAGCGCTTCGATGCGGTCTGCCTCAACAACACGGTGGGGAACCTCTTCGAAGACCGCGAGCTGCGACGGAGCCTGATGGAGTTCATCTACTCGGGCGGCGGGCTGCTCGGTCTTCACGGGACGACGGTCGCCTTCACCCGGTGGCCCGGTGCCCACGAGGACTGGCCGGAGTTCGGTCTCCTGCTCGGCGGGCGCGGAGCCCGGCATCGCGCGAGCGACGAGCATGTCTTCATCCGGCTGGATGATCCGGACCACCCGCTGAACCGGGTCTTCGGCAAGCAGGGCTTCGACTACCGCGACGAGTTCTTCCGCGTCCACGAGCCCTACTCGAGAGACCGCGTCCGCGTCCTCTTCAGCATCGACGTGGAGAAGACCGATCTGCACCAGGGAGAAGCCCGCGGCCCGGTCTTCCGCGAGGATAACGACTACGCCCTCGCCTGGGTGCGGAGCCACGGCAGGGGGCGCGTCTTCTACTGCACGATCGCGCACAACCCCCGCGTCTTCGCAGATCCGCGGATGCTGGAGTTCTACCTGGGGGCCATCCAGTTCGCGCTGGGAGACCTCCCCGCGCCGACGCTTCCCAGCTCGAGGCTGACGCCGGCCGTGCGGGCGCAGGAGGCGATGGGCTGGCGGCTGATCCTGACGGCCTACAGCCTCCACAGGTATACCTTCTTCGAGGCGATCGAGAAGACGGCTCAGCTCGGTCTGAGCTACATCGGCGGCCTGAGCTTTCACAAGGTGAGCGAGGAGATCCCGAAGAACTTCGAGCCGACCCTGACGGAGGCCGAGCTCGAGAAGATCCGCTGGAAGCTCGACTCGGAGGGAGTGCGGCTCGTCAGCTACTACATCCACCGCATCCCCGCCGATGAGGCCGGCTGCCGCCAGGTCTTCGAGTTCGGGCGCCGGATGGGGATCGAGACCTTCCTCTCCGAGCCGCTGCCGGAGGCCCTCGACACCATCGAGAGGTTCTGCGACGAGTACGGCATCAACGTCGCGATCCACAATCACGGCAAGGACGCGTCGCCGCACTCGTGGCATCCGGAGGAGGTCCTGAAGCTCTGCCGCGGCCGCAGCCGGCGCATCGGCGCGTGCGCCGATCTCGGCTACTGGATGCGCTCCGGCATCGATCCCATCGAGGGGGTGAGGATGCTGGGGGACCGCCTGATCAAGATCCAGATGCACGACCTCGACGAGCGGAGCCCGGAGGGCCGCGATGTCCCGTGGGGAACCGGCGCCGGCAGGACCGAGGCGCTCCTGCGCGAGATCCGCCGGCTCGGCCTCCGGCCCGTCGATTTCGGCCTCGAGTACTCCTATAACTGGCTCGAGTCGATGCCGGAGATGGCCCGGTGCATCGAGTTTTTCAACCGCGTCAGCCTCCAGCTCGCAAAGGAGTAGGCGCAGGGCGAAGCGCGTGTTGAACGTCTGGTTTCACGGCGGCGGCTCGGGCACGGCGGCGCCGGAGATCGCCCGGCTCTTCTCCGCGGCCTCCTGCGCGAGAGCCGCTCGCTCCTCGAGCCCGAGACCCCGGTAGACGCCTGCCGCGCGCTGGAAGCAGTCGGTGGCATCTTCGCGGTTTCCCGTCCGGGCCGCGATCCGCCCCAGCTCCGAGAGCGTGCCGGCGATCTGGCGGCGCCGGTCGAGGCGCCGATCCATCTCCAGCACCTCCAGGAGCGTGCTCCGCGCGGCCTCCAGCTCCATGGCTCGAGCCTGGCAGCAGCCGAGGACGAACAGGGCATCGGAGCGAACGATCTCCGTCTCTGCGAGGCTCGCGGCCTTTCGAGCCGTCTTCGCAGCCTCCTGGAGGCTGTGCTGTCTCAGCTGGAGCCCTGCCACGTTGACCAGGATCTCGGCCGTGACCGCCGGCGGGGCTTCGGCGAGCGCGAGCGCGAAGACCTTCCTGGCGAGGTCCACCTCGCCGCGGGAGGCGTGGATGGAGCCCTCCGCGCCCAGGCAGCGAGCCGCCGCGTCCTGCCGGCTCGAGCGGCGGAAGAGATCCGCCGCGATGCTCAGCTCCTCGAGGGCATCGTCGGGCCTGCCCTGATCGACATGCACGAGAGAGAGGTTGAAGAGAGCCTCTGCCTTGCCCGCCAGATCGTCGACGGCTTCAGCCGCGGCGAGCGCATCGAGCAGCGCTTCCTCCGCGCCCTCGAGATCGCCCCGGTAGTAGAATCCCAGGCCGGCCGCGTTGAGGTCCCTCGCCGGGAGGTACTGCGCGGCGGCGATCGGCTCCCGGTTGCCACAGGAGAAGAGGCTGAAGGCCGCGAGCGCCGCCAGCGCGAGCGCCGCTCCGTGGAACATCGTTCTCTTCGGGGCATGTCGTCTCAGACGGTGCATGGCTCCCCTCCAGGTCGAGGATGCGCGGGCGACGGTTCTCATCGGACCATCTCGAGGGAGAGGCTTTCCCTCCGGCTGGCTGGCGCCATGGTCTCGGGCTCGAGATCGCGCGGGAGGTTGCCGCGGATGAGGAAGTTCCGCTTCAGGCTCTCGAGCACCTTGCGCCCCTCGACGAGCGATGCCGCCAGGCTGGATGCCGCGTCGGGGAAGTGCTTCATGCCACGCTCGAGATCATCGAGGGTGCGGTTGAGCTTCTCCGCCGCCTCGGCGGCGGTGCGCGTGAGGGAGGGAAGCCTCTCTCCGAAGTCGGTCACGGGCTCGCGGAGGGTCTCGAACCCGCGTGCGGCGCTCTCCAGCCGCTCGACGAGCGACTCGATCCGGGAATAGAGATCGTCACGGAAGACGATCTGTCCCAGCGCCCCGCGTCCCTCGGTGACTTGATCCAGGATTTTCTGCAGCGACGCGAGTGTCCTCTCCATCTCCACGACTCTCTGGCTGATCCCTGCCAGGGAGGCGCCGGCCTGCTCCAGGATGCCCCGCATCTGGACGAGCAGCTCGGCGGCTTGCTGCAGCACGCCGTCCACGCGGTCTGTGAAGGATGTGTACCTCAGCCCGGGGACCTTCGTGTCGGCGCCGAGCGCGGAGCCGGTTCCCGGCTGTATCTCGATCTTGCCTCGGCCGACGATGGGAGCCGGCACGAGGAAGAACTTTGAGTCCCACGGAATGCGGGCCGTGTACCTCCGGTAGATCGAGCAGCTGATGATGACTTTCTGGGTCTCGGAGAAGTCGATGCCCGAGATCTCGCCCACCTGGATGCCCTTCATCAGCACCTTGTCGCCCTGGGCGAGATCCACGGCGTCATCCGCGATCACGTGGAGCACGAAAGCGGGCATCGAGAGGAAATCCCAGAAGCTCTCCGCCTCCGTCGCCCGCCAGCGGGGCACGAGGATGAGCGCGGCCAGGACGATGAGCACGAGCAGGACGAAGTATGCCGCCAGCCTCTCGGGGCGGCTCACCGGTGAGCGCATCGCTGTCATTCCCCTTTCTGCAGTCTTCTGCCGAGGCGGTTCATGTTTTCAAGGAAGTTCTTCTCGTCGAGATCCTCCCCCTCCATCGATCCCGCCAGCCGGCCGTCGAAGAGCACAAGGACGCGAGAGACGAGAGGCAGCAGCGGAAGCGGGTCGTAGCCGGCAGCGACGACCGCGAGGATGCCCTTCTCGAGGTACTCCCTGAGCGCCGCGACGATCAGCCGGGCGGACTCCTGGTCGATGTCGGAGATGAACGAGTCGAGGAAGATCACGGTCGGCTCGAGGATCAACGCCCGCGCGAGCTGTGTGCGCCGCACGATGCCGCGAGCCAGGCCGGCCGGCCGCTCGCGGGCCTCCGATGTGAGATGGAGGGCCTCTAGAAGCCGTCCAGTCCTCTCGTCGACCACCTTCTCCGACGGCGCGAAATGGTAGCGGAGGGGCAGCGCGATGTTGTCGAAGAGCGAGAGGTTGTTGATCAGCGACACGGTGGGCGAGACGAGGCTGCCCGTGATGCGCAGCTTGCGGCTGCTCTGGTAGCTCCTCAGCCGCGGCTGGCTCGAATGGAATCTCTCCGCAGAGCGGAGGTCGCCTCGCGAGACGGTCCCGCCATCCGGCCAGCGAAGCCCGGAGAGCACCTCGACGAGCGTCGGAAGGTCGCAGGGGCCGAGAGATGTGAGCGCCACGGCCTCTCCCGCCCGCACGCGGAAATCGAGGTCCTGGATATCGGGCCCGTCGGGCGTCGACACGCAGAGACCGAGTACTCGCAATGCGTATTCCACGATTCAGAAATAGACCGATACGACGAAGTTGAATGCGAAGCAGAGCGACAGGGCCCGGACCACTCCTCCGCTGGCCTGCTGCGGCACCTCCGTGGGAGAGATTCGTACGCCGAGACCGTGGAGGCACGCCACGGAGGAGATGATCACACCGAAGCCCGCCGCCCGCAGCAGGATGTTGCCGAGGATCTCCAGTGTGAAGTTCTTCTCCAGGTTGACCAGGATGAAGTTGCTCTCGAGGAGATCGAGCACATCGGCTGTCCAGAAACCTCCCCAGAGAGCCGCGGCGCAGAAGCAAACCGTGAGCGTGGTCACGGAGACGATCATGGCGAGGATCCGCGGCAGCACGATGAAGTAGTCGAGGTTGAAGCCCAGGACATCGAGCGCGCGCAGCTCTCCATTGACCTTCATGTTGCCGATCTCGATGACGATCGCGTTGGCGGAGCGGGCCACGATCACGAGCGCCACGACGACGGGCGCAATCTCCCGGAAAACGAGCTGAACCGTGATCCACTCGGCGTAGTCGGGGAATCCGTACGTCGGCAGGATGATGCTCGCTTCGCGCATCAGCAGCGCACCGACCACGATGGCGATGAGGACCGTCAGCGGCAGAGACTGGATGGCGGTGAAGTAGATCTGCTGCAGGAAGATCTGGAAGATCAGCTTCTTGCTCTTGCGCCGCTCCCAGAAGACCGAGACGAAGCTCTGGTAGATGAGCCAGAAGAGGACGAAGAGATATCGAACCGTGTGGAGCAGGAAGAGAGGCGGGCGGAGCCAGAAGGGCACCGCGCGGCGGCGGGGGTGATACGCCGCTTTCTCCGCCGGCGAGGGCCTGTCGCCGCTCGGCGTCCTCTGGTCCGCCTCCGGGCTCATCACGGGATCCTGCGAGGCTTCGTCGCCGCTCGGCGTCTTCTGGTCCGTCTCCGGGCTCATCACGGGATCCTGCTTCGCGCGGGGGGCGAGGGGAACCGGCCGAGGCCGGGGCTATCCGTCGATCCCCACGGCCTTTCTGGCCCTGTCGAGGGTCTTGCGCGCGGTCGCGCGGGCCTTGCGGGCGCCCGCGGCGAGTATCTCCTCGACCGATTGAGGATCGCGCTCCAGCTCCGCGCGCCTCCGGCGGGCGTCCGCGAAGTACTCCAGCGTCATCCGCAGCAGCTCCTTCTTGGCCTCTCCGTACCCGTAGCCCCCCTGCCGGAACCGGAGAGCCATCGCCTCCGCGTCCTCCTGGGAGGCGACGAGACGGTAGAGCTGGAAGACGATGCTCTCCTCGGGATCCTTGGGCTCCTCGACCGTCTTCGAGTCGGTGACGATCCTGCTGATGCTCTTCTTGAGCTGCTTCTCCGGGGCGAACATCTCGAGCGTGTTGCCGTAGCTCTTCGACATCTTCTGCCCGTCGATCCCGGGGACCACGGCCGCCGACTCATCGACCTGGCACTCCGGGATGACGAAGGTCTCTCCGTAGGTGTTGTTGAATCGCTGTGCGATGTCGCGGGTCACCTCGACGTGCTGAACCTGGTCCTTGCCCACGGGCACGCGGTTCGAGTCGTAGATCAGGATGTCGGCCGCCATGAGCACTGGATAGGCGAACAGACCGTGGTCCGGTGAGATGCCGCGGGCGATCTTGTCCTTGTAGCTGTGGCAGCGCTCGAGCAGCCCCATGGGAGTGACCGTCGAGAGGATCCACGTCAGCTCGGTCACCTCCGGCACATCGGACTGGCGGAAGAAGGCGACCCTTTCCGGATCGAGGCCGAGGGCCAGATAGTCGAGAGCGACGCCGAGCACGTTCCGGCGGAGCGTGCTCGCATCACGGATGCTCGTCAAGGCGTGGTAGTCGGCTATGAAGAAGAAGCACTCGTTCTCCTCCTGGCTCCGGATGTGCTGCCGGATGGCGCCGAAGTAGTTGCCGAGATGGAGGACGCCGGAGGGCTGGATCCCCGAGAGATACCGCATTTTCACTTCGATTCCTGATGATGGGCGCAGCTAGCTGCTCTGGAGCGTCTCGACGTCCTCGAGGGCCACAAAATCGTCGCAGGCGAGCATATCGAAGTCCCTGCAGATCTGAGGGCGCTGCTCGTACACCGAGCAGCGCCAGAGCCCCTGCTCATCCTGCTTCAAGAAGACGCACTTCTCCTCGCCGTCGGCGTCCGTATCGCACGTGAGCTGCCGGGAGTAGTCGCCGCACCAGTCCACGGCGGAGGTCGTGAACTTCTTCCTGAAGAGCGCCTCGGGCATCTCCAGATGGCGCGCCAGTCGCTCCACATCCGCGTCGCGGAGCAGGACGTTGTACTTCCGGCAGCACGCGGAGTCCCGGCAGCGGTCGCAGTGGATCTCCTCGCGCTCGGGCTCGGGCCGCATCACCCGTCGCCGCACGAGCTGAAAGAGCTGCCGGCAGGCCTCCTGGAGATCTTCGTCCTCGTAGACGTCAAACGTGCGGCTGCCCCGCCGGTAGGTGTACCAGCACGAGGTCGTCTGTTCCTGGGGCAGGTCGAACTCGACCTCCAGGCTTCCGTCCTGGGAGATCGACATGGAGTGGATCGACAGGCCGTTGAGGGCGAAGCCGATGTGCGGGCTCTCTTTTCTCACCTGGTGTTCCTCTTCCTTTCGAGACAGGGCTCGCTGAACGTCGATGCCGCCGCCGCACGACCCGCCGTCGACGCGCGCCCGGCCGGCCGCCGCCGGCCGGGGAGGCCGGTCGGGAGGCTCGAGGCGAGGAAGACGCCTGCGCGGCGGGGCGTATCATAAACGGCTCGGGCGGAGGGGGGAAGGGTCAAGGGGATGTTCGAAGCGCCGCCGCATTTCGGCGGCCGGGCTCCTCATTTGCGGTCGAGCGCGCACGGCCCGAGGCCTGGGGGCAGCGAAGGACGCCGAGAAAGCCCCGCGCTGCAGCCAGAGCGAGGCTCCGAGCGCCCGGATCAAGAGTAGCCGAGGAGTGGCACATCATTTGCTCCACCGGCTCTCCGTATCTCCGCCGAGCCGGTTGCGGCAGGCCGAGCGCGGGCGATGCGGCCCGGATCCCACCCGGCAGAGACACCGGCGCAGGCGGGTATCCAGACATTCGGAAACGGAAGTGAGAAGGAGGCTTGCGATGCATCAGACCATGAAGCGAACCACAGTCACGCTGCTGGTCGGTCTACTGGTTCTCGGAACCTATCTCGGACTGCCAGAAATCGTCTCGCGCGCCACGTACGCTGTCGAATCGGCACGAGCGGAGGCCGCGCGCGAGTCGCTGGCCGGCGTGGAGGATCTCTCCCGCGCCTTCAAGAGCGTCGCCAAGGCGCTCAAGCCCTCGGTGGTCAACATCAGCTCGACGAAGGTCGTCCGCTCCGGTTTCCCCCGCGGAGCCATACCCTTCGACTCACCGCTGAGGGAGTTCTTCGGCGAGGACTTCTTCGGCCGGCAGTTCCCCCAGCTCCCCCAGGAAGGGCAGAAGCAGCAGGGGCTCGGCAGCGGAGTCATCGTTAGCGAGGACGGTTACATCCTGACCAACAACCACGTCGTGGCCGACGCCGACGAGGTCGAGGTGCGGCTCTCCGACGAGCGGACATTCACGGCCAAGGTGGTCGGCACGGATCCGAAGACCGATGTCGCCGTCATCAAGATCGACGCGAAGGGCCTCACGCCGGCCGCTCTGGGAGACTCCGACGAGCTCGAGGTGGGCGAGTGGGTCATCGCCGTCGGCAATCCCTTTGGCCTCACCCAGACGATCACCTCGGGCATCGTGAGCGCCAAGGGCCGGGGCAACGTCGGCATCGTCGACTACGGCGATTTCATCCAGACCGACGCGGCGATCAACCCCGGCAACAGCGGCGGCCCACTCGTCAACCTGAAGGCGGAAGTCGTGGGGATCAACACCGCCATCTTCAGCCGGAGCGGCGGTTTCATGGGGATCGGCTTCGCCATCCCGATCAACATGGCGAGGCAGATCAAGGACACGATCCTCAAGGATGGCAAGGTCGTCCGCGGCTACCTCGGCGTCATCATCCAGAACCTGTCCGAGGATCTCGCGCGCTCGTTCGGCTACGAGGGCCGGAAGGGAGCGCTCGTCTCGCGCGTGCAGCCGGGCAGCCCCGCCGGCAAGGCCGGACTGCGCGAGGGCGACATCGTGGCGAAGTACGATGGCCGCGCGGTCGAGGACGTCGATGACCTCCGCAATCAGGTGGCCGCCACGGCGCCGGGGACCGAGGTCGATCTGGTCATCTTCCGCGACGGCGAGGAGAAGGAGCTGACGCTCCAGATCGGCGAGCTCGAGAGCGGCGTCGCGGCCGCGAAGGGCGAGGTCCCGAGCGAGACGCTCGGGATGACGACCCGCACGCTCTCGCCGGAGCTCGCGAAGCGCTACGGGCTGGATCCCGACCTCGGCGGCGTGCTCGTTGAATCGGTCACGCCGCTCGGCTCGGCGGACAAGGCCGGCATCGCGCGCGGCGACCTCATCCTCTCCGTGCAGGGCGAGCGCATCCACGACACCGCCGGCTTCGAGCGCGAGCTCGCGAAGCACGACCTCGAGACCGGCGTGCGGCTGAAGATCCGCCGCGGCGACGCCAGTCTGTTCGTCATCCTCAA
>JAFGKN010000565.1 GCA_016928605.1 Planctomycetota bacterium
CATCGAGACCGTCGATCCGTACGCGATCCGAAGCGGCTACGCTCTCGGCGTGGTCCTCGGGTACGAGATGCGCAGCAAGGACCTCGAGTACGCACTGCTCCGCAAGCTCGCCGCCGAGTGGAGGCGGATCATCCACTGCTTCCGCGGAGACTTCTACCCGCTCACACCCTACAGCCTCGATGAGGAGAGCTGGATCGCCTGGCAGTTCCATCTCCCCGCGCGGGACGAGGGGGTCGTGCAGGCTTTCCGCCGCCAGGGGAGCGATGCGCCAGCCCGCACCTTCGGCCTCGGCGGCCTGGATCCCGAGGCGAACTACCGCATCACCGACCTCGATGCGGAGACGTCGGCGACGCTCTCCGGCCGCGAGCTCATCGAGCATGGCCTGACCGTGAAGATCTCGAGCCGGCCAGGCGCCGCCGTCGTCCATTACGCGGCGCTCGGCCGTTGACGCCGCCGGCTCGGCGATGGTCCGTCGGTGAAGATCCCGCCGAGCCAGCCCGGGCCGCCGTCTTCCATTACGAGGCGCTCGGCGGTTGACGCGGGCCCGCCCGGAGATAGGCTGACAGCAGATGCGGAGACTCCGCGGAGGAGTCTCCAGAGTCCCCCTGCGGGATCCGATCAGCAAGCCAAGCCACGAACCGGAGACGAGCCATGAGACGAACCTGGGTGGCCGCGATGCTGGGCCTGGCGTCGCTCGCCGGCGCCGCGGAGCCTTCCCCCTCCGCCCCGGCGAAGCTCCTCCGCGCGGGCTTCGCGGTGGTCGACATCACGCCGGCGCAGCCCGTCACGCTCGCGGGGTACGCGAGCCGGAAGGAGCTCTCCCGGGGGGTGCACGACCCCCTTTCGGCCCGCGCCGTCGCCTTCGAGCGCGACGGAGAGCGGCTCGTCCTCGTCTCCACCGACATCATCGGCTTCTACGGCGACACCCTCGAGATCATCCGGCGGGCGATCCTCGATGCGACGGGTCTCGAGCGCTCGCAGCTCTTCCTCTCGGCCATCCACACGCACAGCGCGCCGCGCCTCACCTTCCATGAGGTGACGGGGCATCCGAACAACGTGGCGTACACGAAGGACCTCCAGGAGAAGCTGACGGGGCTCGTCCGCAGGGCGATGCGAGATGCGGTCCCCATCCGCTTCGCCGCGGGCTCGGGGGCCTCGCCCGTCGGCGTGAACCGCCGCGAGGTCGTGAAGGATGATGCCGGCAACTCCAAGATCGTGCTGGGCCGCAATCCGTCGGTCCTGACCGATCGGGAGGTGCAGGTGCTGAGGATCGCGCGCGCGGACAGCGGAAAGCTCGCGGCCGTCCTGTTCAGCTACCCCACGCACAGCACGTCGATGGGGCCGGGGAACTACCTCGTGGGCGGCGACGTGCATGGACTCGCGGAGCAATTCATCGAGAGGCACCTCGGGGGCGGAGTGATCGCGCCCGCCTTTGCAGGCGCCTCCGGAGACATCGACCCCTGGTTCCGCGTGCTGCCGGAGTTCAAGACCGAGGGCGGCTGGATCCCGGAGGCGGTCCTTCTGGGGACTCTCCTCGGCGAGGAGGTGGTGAGCGTCGAGCGCGGCATCGAGGAGGCGCACGAGGACGGCCGCATCGCGACGGTCTCCCGGACCCTCGCACTCCCCGCCACGGAGGCGGGCTCCGGGCAAAGCGGGCCTCCAAACGTGCCGCTCGAGGTCACTCTCGGAAGGCTCGGCCGCGTCGCCTTCGTGGGCCTCGGCTGCGAGGTCTTCAACGAGATCGGACGGGCGATCAAGTCGTCATCGCCGTTCCCCGCGACCTTCGTGATCACCCACTGCAACGGCGCGGCCGGCTACCTGCCGACGGAGAGCTCCTATCCCGAGGGAGGATACGAGGTCCGGAGCACGTCATTTGCGCCGAGCGCCGCGGGCATCGTCGTCGAGGAGGTCGGGCGCATGTTGCGAGATCTGTGGTCGGAGTGATGGCGGCCTGCAGTCATGATGCGGCTGAGTGCGCACGAATTCCAGGCGCTCGTCAGGTGCTCTGGCGAAGCTAGGTACAAGTACTGGATCAGGCGAGTCGCCGACTTTGAGGAAGTCTGGAGTCTCGCCGATGATTCAGGGTGGGTCCTTGCTCAGGACGGCGATGGCCATGTTGCCGTTCCGGTATGGTCGCATCCAGAGTATGCCCGAGCATGCGCCGAGCGCGAGTGGGCAGGCAACCACCCGCGAGCCATCGCGCTGATGGATTGGATGGGGAAGTGGCTTCCGGGCATTGCGAAAGACAAGCGACTTGTCGCCGTCTTCCCTGTCCCCGACGGCCAAGGGGTCTTTGTCACAGCGGAGCGAGTGCGTCGCGACCTGGAAAAGGGACTGGAGAGCTACGCCTGATCCTTTTCGCATCTTGACCCGCCGCCCCGCGCCGGTACGCTGAAGGCAGGCGGAAGAATCGCGCGGCGAAGTCGCCGGAGCCCAGAGGGTCATAGCATCGAGCGGTCTCAGGGGCCTGGCTCGAGATCCCCCGCACGCCTGGGAACGGCAGTCGCGCTGATCCGGCCGGCCCTACAACGTTGTTCTCTGCTGATCGATTCCCGCTGTGCTCGAGAGAAGGGAACCTGTCATGATGAAAGCCCTCGGCTCGATCTGCCTGGCCGCCTGTCTCGTCTGGATCGTCTGTAGCCCGGCGGCGGAGGGCCGCACCTTCATCCGCGGCGACGCCGACGCGGACGGCACGCGCCAGATCACCGATGCCGTCCGGATCTTCAGCTACCTGTTCCTGGGGGGCGCCGCTCTCCCCTGCGCCGATGCGGCGGACGTCGACGACTCGGGCTCGCTCGAGATCACGGACGGGATCTACCTCCTCGGCTACCTCTTCCTGGGCGGACCGCCGCCGCCGGCTCCGTTTCCCTCGTGCGGGGAGGATCCGGGCGAGGATGCTCTGGGCTGCGCGCGGTTCCCCCCCTGCGACGACGCCAACGAGGAGGCGTGCCGGGCCGCGGGGGGCGTCGTCGAGATCCGCGACTGCTGCGCCGGCGGCCCCGAGTTTCCGAGTCTGTGCGCGGTCGGAGCGTGCGGCTGCGCCCCCGACCATAGCCGGCCGGTCCGGGTCTGCATCTGCCCGGAAGGGTTGTGCTGGGACGGGTCCGACTGCGTGCCGATCCCCGAGCCCGAGTGGCCGGCCGAGGAGCGGTAGACGACCCGGCGGAGCGCGGCGAGTCTTCCGCGGGAATGGAGAGCGCAGCTCCGCGATGCTCGTCGCGCGCACCACCATCTCGTCGTCGAGGACGCGGTGTCTCACCGACCCTGCGCCGGTCAGCGGAGCGCCGACGGCGCTTTTTTTTTTGCGTTGACTCGGCGCCGAGCGCGGCTACGCTGGCAGCAAGGGACGGGACTCCGCGGAGGAGTCCCCAAAGCCCCGAGAGTGAAAGGGTCGAGCGATGTCAGGGGCACTGACTCGAAATCCGCGGCCGCGACGACGACGAGGTTTCTCGCCTCTTCCATGGCGATTCGAGGCGGTGCTTCGTGGAGGAGGTCTTGAGCCATGACTGGGAATACAACGGTTCGGTCCTGCGCAGTGGTTCTGCTCGTTCTCCCTGCGCTGCTCGTGTTGCCGCAGAGGCATCTGGCCGCCCAGAGTGCGTTCCTGCGCGGCGACGTCAACTGCGACGGCTGCGTGAGCCTCCTCGACGCATGGGACCTTCAGCGCGGGATCTTCCTGGCGGTGCCTTATCCCTGCGGATGCATCGCCGCACGCGACGCGAACTTCGATAATGTAGTCATGCTAGCTGATGTCATCTATATCCTGACCTTCATCGTCCTGGGCGGCCCACCCCCGCCGGCTCCATTCCCGGTATGCGGCCCCGCGCCGGCCGGGGCGGCCCTTCCCTGCGCCGGCTATCCGGCATGCCCCCTCTTCAAGCGTGGAGACGCGGACCAGGACGGCTGCGTGAGCATGGCGGACGCGACGTTCCTCCTGAACTACATCAGCCTGATCGGGCCCGCTCCCGCCTGCCTCGAGGCGGCCGACGCCAACGACGATGGCGTTTTGAACATCGCCGACCCTACCTACATCACCGCCTACGTCGGTGCGGGCGGCCCGGCCCCTCCCGCCCCGGGACCGTTTGTCTGCGGCGGCGATCCCACGCCGAGCACCACGGTCGGCTGCGCGAGCTACGCTCAAAGCGCTTGCTGCGGAGGCTGCAAAAACCAGCTGCCGTGCGACTGCAACCAGGACGGCATGGTGGACATCAGCGATCCTGTCTGCATGCTCGGGAACCTGTTCCTGGGGACACCCGCGAGTCTGCCGTGTGGAAACGGAAGCAGCAACCACCCGTCCAACGTGACGCTTCTTGATGCCAACGGCGACATCGCCTTCGATATGTCCGATCCCATCTACCTCCTCGTGTTTCTCTTCTCCGGAGGTCCCGCCCCGGTCCTGGGGGGACAGTGCGTCTACATCGAGCGCTGTCCGCAGAACACGGCGTGTCCGCCGTTCACACCGTGACGCTGCGGGCTATAGCCTCCAGCCCCCCGCGGGCTCGAGGCCCTGGGAAGAGAGCGCGCCCTCCTCGACGACACGCTGGACCTGACCGGCCTCGCGCGCGGCGCGCTGGCATCGCGGACCGCCGGTCGGCTCGCCCTCGACGCGCTCCGCCGTTTGCCGCTCGAAGCGGCGACGCTCCCGCCGCCAGCGGCCTGCCCATCCGGCAACGCCGCGGCCGGAGAGCTTGAACGAGTGCTCGCACCAGCTCCCGGCCATCGGGGTCCATCCCTGTCCGCGCCTGGCGAGATGGCAGCCGGAGGGAGCCGCTCGGAGGCACGAAGCAGCTTCTCCTTCTCGGCCGGCGTTTAGCCCTTGCCGCGAGTACTCGGGGACTTGCGCGCGATCTTCCGATCCGACATGACTCACCGCCATGGGTGGGGGTTGGAGAATGTCGGCTCGATCCGTCCGCGGAGCTACCCGATTGTTACCCCGGATGTGCCACGTTTGTTTCCCAGATACATGTACCTGCTCAATCACCTCTTCATGGCCGGCGAGGCGATCCCGGCCCCCTTCCCCGACTGCGGCTGGGACATGACGATCGACGAGCTCACCTGCGCAGCGTTTCCCCCTTGCGAGTAGCGGTATGGCATCACCGGTGTCGAGTCCCGGGGTAAGAAGGCCACCGACGTGGCCGCCTGCCTCTCGCCGCGCCGATGCTTGCCCCGCCGCCAGCGGCCTGCCCGTCCAGCAGCGTCGCGTCTGGAGAGCTTGAACCAGTGCTTGCGCCAGCTCGCAGCCATCGGGGTCGATTCCTGTCCGCGCCCGGCGGGATGGCAGCCGGAGGCGAGCCGCTCAGCGGCAGCCGGCCCATCGCCCCAAATGGTTCTCCTGTCCCAAGAAAGCAGCCCCTGTCCACGCGTGACAGGGGCTGCGGGCTGGTCGGGGTGAAAGGATTTGAACCTTCGGCCTCTACGTCCCGAACGTAGCGCTCTAGCCAGGCTGAGCTACACCCCGGCATCTGTCG
>JAFGKN010000566.1 GCA_016928605.1 Planctomycetota bacterium
CACATCAGGGTGAAGACGGAATCCGTCAGGTTGACCTGGCCGCTGTCGTCCGCATCTCCGCGGATGAACTGCGGCGGCGATTCCGACGCGGCGTAGGTCCCCATGTCCGAGCCGTCCCGTCCGCTCCCGCGGGCTGGAGAGCCGGGGAGCAGCCTGTAATCGCCGCGCGAGGCGTCGGCGAAGCTGGGGTCGAAGGAGATGTTGCCCTCGCCCGCGGGGGAGCCGTCCTGGACGTCGCAGTAGGAGAACGCCGCCTGTCCCGCGCCCGCGCGGCCGGTGCGATTGGCCCAGATGATGCTGCTGTCGATGCTCACCTCATCGGCGCCAGTTCCCGGAGTTGATGCGTTCTGGACGCCCGTGCGGTTGCCGGCGATCGTGAGATGGTCCGCGGCGAGCCCGGTCCCCGCGAGGATGTCCAGCCCCAGCGTCGAAGCGTGGACGAGGAGGCGGCTCAGCCGGTGGGAGCCCCCCGCGAGCCTCACTCCGGTCGCGGCTCCCTTCACGCGCGCCCCGTCGATGCGCACCTCGCCGCCGTCGGCGCGGATGCCCTCTGCGGTGTCGACCAGATCGACGCTCCCTACGGCGAGCCGGCTGGCGGAGGCGAGGAGCCCTCCGGCGGAGGCCGCGATGATGGTCCTCTCCACGCGGACCTCGCTGCGCACCGCCTCGACGGCGAAGCCGAGGATGTCGCGGAAGAGGCAGTCCCGGATCTCCGCCGCGCCGTCGATCACCCGGATCCGGCCACCGCCCGAGACGCCGCCGCCCGTGATCTCGCAGTGCTCGAAGAGAGCGGACGATGCGCCGGCCGCGCCGTCGATGGTGATGGCTCCTCCGCCGGATGCGCAGTCGGCGGCGCTGATCCGCACCGCGAGCTCTTCCGTGCCGCGGGCCGAGAAGCTCCCCTCGACGCGGAGGTGGGCGGAGGGCTCCAGGTAGACGCGGGCTCCGGCCTCGATCCTCAGCTCGCCGCCGGCCTCGACGAGGACGTCGCCGGAGAGCCGGTAGGGGCCCTCGTCCGGCGTGAGGCGGAGGATGCCCGTGATCGACGATGGGAGGGGCTGGACCGTGCCGCCGCGGTGGATCGTCACCGCCCGGAAGTCGGTCGTGTTGAGGGCGAGGTCGAGAGCCTCGATCTCGAAGCGGTTCTCGCCGGGAAGCAGATCGACGGTGATGTCCCACGCCGCCTGCCAGGGGACGTACCGCGCCTCCACGCCGTTGACGAGGACGGTGTACGTAGCGCAGCCCGGGGCGCGTCCCGACAGCTCGAAGCGAGACTGGGTGGTCTGCTGGGCGCACTCTCCGCAGCCGAGATCCTCGCCGGAGAGGGTGGCCTCGAGCGCGGGGATGATCGAGACGTCGCTCGAGTCGAGCGAGCCGTTGAAGGCCACGATCGCCAGGACGTTCTCACCCTCGTGGAGGATCTGCGGCCCGTCGGCGACGGCGAACTCCTGCGCGGTGCCCGCCTCGTGGTCGCGGGCTGCCGTGTCGTTGTGGTCGGGGATCTCGGGGTTGTAGTTCGACCGGGCGATCTCGGCTCCGTTGAGGTAGGCGACGAATCCGTCGTCGTAATCGACGCTGAGGAAGAGAGCGAGCACGCCTGAGACATCGCCGGCGGCGAAACGCCTCCGGATGAACACAGTCGAGTAGCTGCCCTGCATGTCGTCCAGCAGCGTCGCGTCGTCGCCATCGCCGTAGCCGAAGCCGGACGGACCCACCGGCCACTCCGAGTCGTCGAAGCCGATCTCCGTCCAGCTCAGGTCCCCCCCGCTGGGATGCGAGGTGCCCTTCCAGTAGGACCACTCATCGCCGGCGGCGACGAGCGTCAGCCGAGATGTCCGGTGAGGATCGACCTCGATCGACCGCGGGATCCTCGCGTCGAGGTAGTCGCCGCGGTTCCAGACGAAGTCCTCGACACCCTGCACCTGATCGTCCGTGTAGAGCGCCGCAGCGCGCGCGAGGCGAGGATAGATCGCCTCGGGGCTCACGACATCGGCGTGCAGCCGGTCCAGCTCGCAGTAGTAGTAGGGAGCGTACAGCGGATGGCGCAGCAGCCGTGCGATCGCGGCTGCGGAGGGACGGAACAGCGCCTGCTGGGCGTCGACGAGGAGCGAGTCGCAGTCCCATGGCAGGATCAGGAAGCGGCCGTCGGATGGGCGCGAGTAGAGGTAGTAGTCGTCGCCGGCGTCGAGGAGGATGCTGTTCTCGTTGTTGCCGAGGGCGGAGTTGGCCGCGAAGTAGAGGATCCACTCGTAGACGTCGATCCGGGCGGAGACCTCCGCGGCGAACTCCTCCTCGTCGGCGGTGGAGAAGGCGCGGGTCAGCGCGATCAGGTCGCTGAAGTCGTTCTCCTCCTCGTTGGTGACCTTGCGGTAGTTGCCGTCGTAGTCTCCGGGATCCTCCCCTCGGTAGTCGAGCCGGCCGTTCATTCCCCTGTAGAGGTTGCCCTCGTCGTCGCCTCCGAAGACGCGGTCGAGAAAGTCCTCGTCGTAGGCCTCGAGGCGCACGTAGAGCGCATCCGTCGTCTGATCGAAGCGGAGGACGGCCGGCACGGTCACCGAGCAGGGGACGCCGGCGCGGCGGAACGCGTCGTTCCCCAGGTGCTGGCGCTGCACGTTCTGCGAGTTGAAGTTGAGCCGCTTCAGCCCGTTGAACTTCCTGTCGTCGCCGAACCGGACGCGGTAGTTGTGGCGGTCGTCGGGCGGGTTGCGGGATCCGTTTCCCCGGTAGCGGATCCCGACGTTGTAGATGACCTCGCCGCTCTGGTGGTCGACGAAGGTCCCGTCGAGGTACACGTCGCTCCCGGCGCTGCGGCGGCGGATCTCCTGCCAGTTGCTGCGCGTCATCAG
>JAFGKN010000567.1 GCA_016928605.1 Planctomycetota bacterium
AGAACGGGGCCGCAGAGGCTCTCCTTGCCCTCCTGGCTTCTGTCGTTTCCGGTGGGATGCGTCATGTCATCTCGGTCTTGCGGGGACGAGAACAGCGCTTGCGGCTCATCGGGAGGTAGACAGACCGGCTGGAATCGACGCCGGCGGATGGAAGAGGTACCCCTGCCTGGCGGTGGCCCGGGAGGAGGGGCTGCAGATCCAAGGGTGACGCGTCTGCGCGACGTCGATGACGTTCACTCGTAGCCGCTTTCCAGGGGCGTGGTGAAGGAATGCTTGTCGGCCTGGAGATCGTCCAGGTCGCGGGTCCACCATGCTTCGGCTTCGAGCCGCGCGATGACGTCGGCTGAAAAACGGAACTTGACGACGCGCGCCGGGTTTCCGACGACGACGGCATAGGGCGGCACGGCCCTGTTGACGACCGCGCCAGCGCCGATGACGGCGCCGTTGCCTATGGTGCGAGTGCCGGGGAGGATCGTCGTGTTGTGGCCGATCCATACGTCATTGGCGATCTCGAGGGGCACGAACTCGACCTTCTCGACGTCCACGAAGCCTACCTTTGGATTGAAGAAGAGTCCGTGCGTCGACTTGAACTTCAGAGGATGGTCGCGCGTGAGGCCGACGGCCGAGCGCGCGATGGAGCAGTACGCGCCGATTTTCGTGTAGCGCGAGAACTGCCCGGGGACGAAGCAACCTCCGTGACTGTACTTCCCGATCTCGACATCATGATAGTGCTTGAAGATGCGTCGGAGGAGATCGGAGCGGAGCTCGGCGCGGAGCTCGCCCCCATCGAGTAGCCTTGCTAGCTTGAGGATCAGGCCTCGCACGGTCCCCGACCTGACGCCGTAGGCCCGGAATAACAGGCTCTTGAGCGGCAAACTCGTCTCCTTCTCCGCGGGGAAGGCGGCCGCGCCGCGCCCCGCGTGTTGGCTCAACTGGGGGGGCTCGCGGATGCGTCGACTGCCGGGACCAGCAGCGGGGGAGCCAGCAGGTACGCGGCAGCGCGGCGCTTTGATTGAATATCCCTGTACACGCGCAGGATCTGCTCTGTCTGGAGGCCTGTCGCCCTGGCAACATCCTCCGGAGGAACGTCGCGCTCGTGGCCGTAGAGGCACAGGTCCATCTGATCGTAGGGGAGCGCGAAGAAGAACTCCTCCTGCGACTGGGCGAGGCTGTACGTGTCCGTCGTCGGCGGCCGGGCGCGGATGGTCTCGGGGACGCCCAGGTACTCGGCGAGCTGGTAGACCTGCGTCTTGTAGAGGTGGGCGATCGGCTTCAGATCGGCGGCTCCGTCTCCGCTTTTCACGAAGAAGCCCTGATCGTACTCGAGCCGGTTCGGCGTGCCGGCGACCGCATAGACCAGCCGGTCCGCGTGGTAGTACTCGAGCATCTTCCGCGTGCGCTGCTTGAAGTTCGTCGCGGCGACGACTCCGAGGAAGGCCTCGCTCGTCAGGCGGGCTTTCCGCTGCTCGCCTTCGGGCGACTCGACGACGAGGAAGGAGAGAGCGTATCCTGAAGACTCCGAGACCGGCGGGATGACGAGCTTGGCTCGCCAGCCTTCGCCGTACTCGGGCACGACCCGCCGGATGGCGGCGTCTCTGCGGCGGTAGCACCCCGCTGCTTCCAGGACGGGCTCGATGTCCTCCAGGGCGGCCTCGATCCCGAGGGTCTCGGCGGTCAGGCGTCCGAGGTCGAGAGCCTCGGGGGACGACTCCCGCTCGGGGAGGAAGAGGCCGAAGACGCGCTCCGCTCCGAGGGCCCGGACGCAGAGCGCGGCGCAGACGCTGCTGTCCACGCCCCCCGAGAGACCCAGCACGGCTCCGCGCCGCCTCAGAGTGCGCGTGACCTGCTCGCGGATCGCTGCGGTGATCCGTTCGACCTCCGCAGCGGCATCGATTCGCAGGACGTCCCTGGAGAACACCCGGTGCACGCTCATGTCGATGTCGAAAGACTCCCTGCCAGCGCCCGCTTGTCGACCTTTCCGCTGCTCGTCCGCGGGAACTCCGGCCGGAACACGACGAGCTTCGGGACCATGAAATTCTCCAGGCGGTCGGAGCAGTGCCTCAGGACGCCCTGGTCCGTGAGCGTGACGCCGTTCGCGGGGCGGATGAAGGCCGTGATGGCGCTTCCCAGGACCGGGTCGGGGATCCCGACGACCGCGGCCTCGGCGACGCCGTCCATCTGATGGAGGACGTTTTCTACCTCCTTGGGGCTGACCTTCTCGCCGCGGCTCTTGATGATGTCGTCCTTCCTCCCGAGAAAGTAGAGGTAGCCTTCCTCGTCCGTGCGGAACAGGTCCCCCGTGTAGAGGACCTTCTCGCCGGGGAGGGGGCCAGGCCTCAGCACCTTCTCGCTCTCCTCCGGGAGCCCCCAGTAGCCCTTCATCACGTTCGAGCCCCTGACCACGAGCTCACCGACGACGCCCGGGCCCACGCGGCGGCCTCCTTCGTCGACGACGTAGACTTCCTCGTTCGGCATCCCGCGTCCGACGGAGGTCGGCCTCCTGTCGATCTGGTCCGGTGGAAGGTACGAGACGCGCTTGCACTCGGTGAGGCCGTACATGGAGTAGACCTTCACGGCCGGGAACAGCTCGCGGAGCTTCAGGATGTGCGAGGTCGGAAGCGCGGCGCCGGTGTTGGTCACGTAGCGGAGGCTCGAGAAATCGTACCGGGAGAGATCCATCTGGAAGAGGATGGCGAGAATCGTCGGGAGGATCGGGAATCCCGTGATCCGCTCCTCCTCGATGAGGTTCAGCACGGTCCCCGGATAGGCGAAGCTCCGCTCGAGGACGACCGTCGCTCCAACCTTGAAGCCCATCAGCACCTGGTAGAGGCCGTAGTCGAAGGAGAGCGGCAGAACGTTCAGGATGATGTCATCGGGCGTATTCTCGAGGTAGGTCGTGATCGAGGTCGCCGCGGAAACCATGTTGAGGTGCGTCAGCATGACGCCCTTCGGATTTCCCGTCGAGCCGGAGGTGTAGACGAGGGCGGCGAGGTCGATATCGATGCAGCGGCGGGGCGGCGGACTCTCCGGGCCGCCCTCCGCGCTCAACGCCCGCTCCAGGGACGCGGCGCTCTTTGCGGCGGGCCAGTCTTCAGGCACGTTCCCGCCCGCGAGCACGCAGCTCGCCAGATGCGGAGCGACGTCGAGCGCGGGCTCGAGGAAGCGCCGCTTCTGCAGGTGCGAGATGAGGCAGGACGCGCGGCAGTCGTTCAGGATGTACGCGACCTTGTCCGACTTGGTGGTGGGATTGATGACCAGGAAGACGGCTCCGGCCTTGAGGATCGCGAAGATCGAGAGCACGGTCTCGACCGAGTTGTCGAGATAGACGGCCACGCGGTCTCCGCGCTTCACACCCAGGTCGACGAGCAGGTGCGCGAGTCGGTTGGAGAGCCGCTCGATGCGGGAGTAGGAGAAGCGGCGCCCCTCGCAGATAAGGGCGGTCTTCTCCGGCCAGCGCACGGCGCTTCGCTCCAGGAGCTCCTCGAGCTGCATCGCGCTATTCCGGGGAGCCCTGAAGCTTGCGGTTCACGTAGGCGACGACCCGGTTGATGGAGTCGAGGTTCGCCGGGACCAGATCCTCGTCGTCGACCGTGATCTGGTACTTCTCCTCGATGAACTGGATGAGCTCGAGGGTCCCGGTGGAGTCGATGATGCCGCTCTCGAGGAAGGAACTGTCGGCGGAGAGTTCCACGGTATCCGTGCCGAACAGAAAGTTGCTGATCACGAATTGCCGAATTTCCTCATGGTTGGCAATAGGGGCTTCTACTTCACCCATGCAAGGCTCCCGCGTTGTCAGCGCCCGATGAATCGTTCTATGCAGATCTGTGTGGAGAGGATTCCCACGAGCGCCATGTTATCCCTGGCGCCCCTCGCGCGTCCAGTACGAATCTTATCGACGAGCCGGCCCACCGGCTCGGGGTCGAAGAGTCCGCCCCGGCGGAGGCTCTCCGCGCAAAGCAGCTCGTCGACGTAGTCCGCCCGCGCCTTGCCGCCCGTGAAGAAGCTCGCTGCGTCGGGGGCCCTGTAGGGCTGCTTGGGGCGGCGCAGGACGGAAGGCGGTACCAGGTCGCCCACTGCCCGTTTGAGGATGTGTTTCTCGTCGAGCCCCTTCATCTTGAGCCGGGGGGGGAGACGAGCCGCGAACTCCACCACGCGATGGTCCAGGAAGGGGAACCTTCCCTCGACGGAGTGCGCCATGCCCATGCGGTCGCCCTGGGAGGAGAGGATGTATCCCGGCAGGAGGCCGGTCGTCTCGAGCCACTGGGCCTGGGCGAAGTGGCTCCACCCGGGGAACCGGGCATCGAGGGATGCCCGGACCTCCTCCAGGCCGTCATAAGCCGAGAGAGCCGCCCGGACCTCGTGCGAGAAGAACCTCTTCAGCCTCGAGGTGACGTTCCACCGCGGCAGATGGGAGAAGAACGGGTTGTCCACTTCAGCAGGCTCTGGGTGGAAGAAGGCGCGCAGGTAGGAAGCGCTCTGGGCCTGCAGGTCCGGCAAGTACGGGTAGAGTTGCTTCAGGAGGAGCGGCCGCCACTTCGAGTCGGGCTGGGCCGCGCAGAACCTGCGGATCTTCGCCTCCTTGAAGATGTCGTAGCCTCCCAGCATCTCATCGGCGCCTTCCCCCGTGAGGACCACCTTGTAGCCGCTGCGCCGGACGAGCTCCGAGAGCACGTAGAGCGGGGCGGGCGCCGAGCGCAGGATCGGAGTCTCCGCGTGCCAGATGACCTCTGGAAAGACGCGGCAGATGTCCTGGCGGGTGCACTGGGCTTCCTCGTGCTCGCTTCCGAGGTGTGCGACGGCGTCCTTCTGAAACGAGCTCTCGTCAAACTCGGCATCTTCGAACGTCACCGAGAAGGTGCGGACCGGCGTGTCGGTGAACCGGCTGCCCAGCCCGGCCGTCACGGTGGAGTCGAGCCCGCCGCTCAGGTAGGCCCCGACGGGCACGTCAGCGCGCAGGCGGAGGCGCGTCGCATCCACGAGGAGCTCGCGGAGCTGCTCCGCGGAGCGTTGCTCGCCGCCCGCGCCGTCAGCGGGGGCGTAGTCGAGGCTCCAGTAGCGCCGGACCCGAACTCCGCTCGCGTCCACGGTGAGATGGTGGGCGGGCGGGAGAGTGTGGATGCCCCGGAAGAACGTGCGAGGAGCGAGAGGGTGCCAGAAGGTGAAGATCTGATCCAGCGCGATGAGGTCGACCTCGCGGGAGACGGCGGGGTGAGCCAGGATCGACTTGATCTCGGAGGCGAAGATGAACGTCCCTCCGGCCACAGCATAGTACAAAGGACGAACCCCCAGGCGGTCGCGCGACAGGAAGAGGCGCTCCCGCTTCGAGTCCCAGATCGCGAAGGCCCATTGCCCGTTGAACCTCTGGACGCAGTCCTCGCCGTACTCCTCGTAGGCGTGCAGGATCACCTCGGTGTCGGAGCGCGTCGCGAAGCGATGCCCGCGCGCTTCGAGAGAGGGGCGGATTTCGAGGTAGTTGAAGATCTCTCCGTTGTACGTGATCCAGAGCGTCCGGTCCTCGTTGGTCATCGGCTGATGGCCGCCGGCGACGTCGAGGATGCTCAG
>JAFGKN010000568.1 GCA_016928605.1 Planctomycetota bacterium
GGCGACCGGCGAGCCCGCGATCGAGCCGTTCGAGGAGGCGGCCGACGCCTGGGGCGGGGAGCGGCCCGAGCCGTCAGCCTGGGTCCCCTCGCACCCCCCGGCGGTGGCCAGTCCTGACTGGCGCGAGCAGGTTCTGGCGCAGCTGCGCTTGATCGGCGGTCGAGAGAACGAAGCGCTGATTGCCGAGTATATCTTGGGGAGCCTGGACGAGAGGGGATACCTGCCCGGGGGAGCCGGCAGCGCGTCCCAGGCGCTGGGTCTGCCGTTGGCCGACGTCGAGTCCGTCCGGCAGCGACTGATGCGACTCGAGCCGCCCGGCTTGGGGGCGGCGGACTTGCGGGAGTGTCTGGCGGTGCAGCTCGCGATGCAGGGGCAGAGCGGATCCCTGGCGGCCAGAGTCGTCGCTGAGGGCCTGGACGCTCTGGCCGGACGGCGGTATCGCGTCCTGGCGCAGCGGCTGGCCGCCAGTCCGCAGGCCGTGCGCAGCGCCGCCGCGACGGTGCGCCGCCTGCAGCCCTGTCCCCGGCGGCTCATCGAGTCCGACTGCGCCAGGCCGATCTATCCCGACCTGCGGGTTGAGCGCATCGCCGAGCGCTACGAAGTTCTGGCTGAGGAGGCCCTCCTGCCGCGCTTGCGCTTTGTTCCCCCGAGCGCGCGACTGGCCGGGGGGACCGAGGAGGTGGTCCTCTTCGCGCGAGCGCGGACGGCCGATGCCCGGTGGCTGCTCGAGGGTCTGGCAGCGCGCCGCCGAACGCTGGTGGCGGTGATGAAGCTGATCGTCGAGGAGCAGCGGGCGTTCTTCGATCATGGGGTTCATCGGCTCAAGCCATTGATTTATCGTCAATTGGCTGGTAGGCTGGGCGTACATGAGTCGACCATTGCCCGGGCGGTGCGCGGCAAGTACGTCCAGACCCCCCGCGGCGTCTTCTCCCTGCGCTTCTTCTTCGCGAAGGGGCTCGTCGGCACGGTGGGCCCGGGACGACCAGCGGCCAGCGTCCGGGCCCGGGTGCGGGAGCTGATTGAAGGGGAGAATGCCGCCCGGCCCTTGACCGACGAGGGTCTTGCCCGGATGCTACGCCTGGAAGGCGTGAGAGTCTCGCGCCGCACCGTGGCGAAGTACCGCGACCAGATGAGGATTGCCAAGGCCTCCTATCGCAGGAAGGCTTGATCCAGCAGGGCCGGCTGTCGGTGCTCGCGCCCGGCGGCCGGAAGCGGAGGAGGGTAAGATGGACATCATCACAACCGCCCGTCACTTCGAATTGACCCCCGGACTCAAGGAGCACACGCAGAAGCGGCTGGAGAAGCTCGAGCGCTTTCTCGGCGGCGTCGAGGAGGTCTATGTGATCCTCACGACCGAGAAGCACCGGCGGATCGCCGAGATCTCGTTGCGCGCCCGGGGGACCGAGATTGTCGGCCGCGATGAGTCGGACGACATGGTCACGTCGATCGATCGGGTGGTTGACCGCATTGAACGGCAACTGAAGCGCCTGCACGCGCGCCGCCGCGACCGCGGCCAGCGCCGCTCGCCCAAGCTCGCGATCGTGGAAGAGAGCCATGCTACCGAGCGCCGCGCGGAGGCGGAGACTTCCGCGGAGCTCGATCTGAGCTCCTATGCCGACGAGGACTTCGCCCCGGTCGTAGTGCGCGGCAACCAGTATCACCCCGAACCCGTCACGGTCGAGGATGCCATCCGGATCATGCGGGAGCGGGATGAGGACTTGCTGCTGTTCACCAACGTCCAGACGCGGCGTCCGGCGATGGTGCACCTGCGGCCCGACGGCAACTACGGCCTCGTGGAGGCCAACTAGGAGGCCTGGCGGCGGCCGATGTCGGGTCGCCCATGGAGCGCGAACAGCTATGGTCGGGATGTCAGTGGCGGACTTCTTTGAGAAGACCCGCGAACGGCTGCAGCTACAGCTCATCGGTGACAGCCTGCACTCGCGCAGCCGTCTCGTCACCAGTGACATCAACCGCCCGCAGCTGGCGCTGACCGGTTTCGTGGAGAACTTCCTCTGGGACCGGCTGCAGATCCTGGGCGAAACCGAGGTGCTCTATCTGGCCAGCCTCAGTCCCGAGCGGCGCGGCGCGGCCTTGGATCGCATCCTCGCCTTCGCCATTCCTTGCATCATTGTTACCAAGGGTCTCGCCGTCCCCACGGGTTTGGCCGAGGCGGCCGCGCAGAATGGAATCCCGATCTTCGCCACGCCGATGGACACGACCCACTTCATCCACGAGCTCACCGCCTTTCTCGAAGAGGCCTTTGCGCCGGCCACGACCGTGCACGGCTCGCTGGTCGACGTCTACGGCGTGGGGTTGCTTTTCACCGGGCGCTCCTCGATCGGCAAGAGCGAGACGGCCCTCGACCTGGTCGAGCGCGGCCACCGCCTCGTGGCCGACGACGCCGTGACGATTCGGCGGCGCTCGCCGAACATCCTGATCGGTTCGGGCAACGAGCTCTTGCGCCATTGCATGGAGATCCGTGGCATCGGCATCATCGACGTGCAAGCGATCTTCGGCATCCGCGCGATCCGCGCCTTCAAGCGCGTTGAGGTCGAGGTGAATCTCCGCGATTGGGACAACCAGGAAGACTACGAGCGCCTGGGATTGGAGGAACAGCAATCGGTCTTCCTCGGGGTGGCGATCCCGCGGGTCGTGATTTCGATCTTCCCCGGCAAGAACATCACCGTCATCTCCGAGACGATCGCGCTCAACTATCTGGTCAAGGCCTACGGGTACAACCCGGCCGCCCGCTTCAGTGAGAACCTGCTGGAGACGATTCGCCGGAAGCGCACGCTCTCGCGGCTGGCCGAGGGGGATCTGGAGTGAGTGCGGCGTCCCCAGGCGCGGCGATTCTGGGCGTGATCGTGACCCACGGCCGCCTGGGCGAGGAGTTGCTCGCGACGGCCCAGGCGATCTTGGGTTGCCAGGAACGCATGATCGCGGTCTCGAATGCCGGCCATTCGCACGCGAGCCTGAGCGAGGTCGTCGCCCGGGTGGCGGCCCCGGCTCTGGAGGCCGGCGAGCCGGTGGTCGTCTTCGTCGATCTGCTGGCGGGCAGCTGCGGCACGGCCTGCCGGGTCCTGGCGGCTCGGCAGCCCGCGCTCCTGCTGGCCGGCGGCGTCAACCTGGCGATGCTCCTCGAGTTTCTCCACCACCGCGCCCGGGTCGGGCGCAGCGAACTGCGCCGCCGGCTGATCGACCGCGGGCGCGAGGCTGTCAGCTGCATGGGATGGGACGATGCGCGCTGAGGACGTCCTGGGAACCGGGGGAGGCGGCCTTCATCCCGGCCATGGGGCGCGCTAC
>JAFGKN010000569.1 GCA_016928605.1 Planctomycetota bacterium
GCCCTTTTGTTGAGGCCCCCTCAGGGGGGCGTTTGCAACTTGGCGGAAGGCGTGCCGCCGCGGGAGCCGCAGCCGGACGGACGGCCGCGTCAGTGGCGGAAGTGACGCCTGCCCGTGAAGACCATCGCCATGCCCCTCTCGTCGGCGGCCGCGATGACCTCGGCATCGCGCACGCTGCCGCCGGGCTGGATCGCCGCGGTCGCGCCGGCATCGGCGGCGACGAGCAATCCGTCGGGAAACGGGAAAAAAGCATCGGAGGCGACGGCGGAGCCTTTCAGGTCCAGCCCCGCATCGCGGGCCTTGAGCACGGCGAGGCGGGCGGAGTCGACCCGCGACATCTGGCCCGCTCCGACCCCGAGGGTCCGGCGGTCCGTCGCGAAGACGATCGCGTTCGACTTGACCGAGCGCACCACGTCCCATCCGAAGAGGAGAGCGGCCATCTCGGCGTCCGACGGCGCCCGCTTCGTCACCACGCGCAGATCGGCCGCGCTCGTCTCGGCGGCGTCGGCCGTCTGCACGAGGAGGCCCTCCGGCAGCGAGCGGATGACCAGGTCCGACGGCGATGGCAGCCAGCGCGTACCGGCCGACCGGAGCAAGATGCGGTTCTTCTTGCGGCGCAGGATGTCGAGGGCCTCGGCGGCGTATCCGGGCGCCGCGCAGAGCTCGATGAAGTGCGCGCCCATCGCCTCCGCCGCCGGAGCATCGATCGGCTGGCTGGCCGCGACGATCCCGCCGCTCGCGGACTGCGGGTCGGTCGCGAGCGCATCCCGCCACGCCTCGGCGACGCTCGCCGAGGCGGCGGCTCCGCAGGGATTGGAGTGCTTGATGATGGCCACGGCCGCGCCTCTCCGGCCCAGCCTGGCGGCCAGCTCGGTGGCGGCCGCGAGGTCGAGGAGGTTGTTGTAGGAGAGCTCCTTGCCGTGGAGCTGCTCGAAGCTCTCGAGGTAGTCGCCGTAGAGGCCGGCCGCCTGGTGCGGATTCTCGCCGTAGCGCATCAGGCGGCGCCGCGGGAGGGAGATCTCGAGCCGCTGGGGAAGGGCGCTGGCGGCCTCGCCGGCGGCGGAGGGCTCCTCGATCACCCGCGAGAAGTAGCCGCTGATCGCGCGGTCGTACTCGGCGGTGCGCCGGAACGCCTCGAGCGCGAGCCGCCGGCGCAGCTCGGGGCTCGTGGCGCCGCCCAGCCGCCGCATCTCCTCGAGGACGGGGCCGTACTGCTCCGGCCGGCAGGCGACGGTCACGTCCGCGTGGTTCTTGGCCGCGCTGCGGATGAGGGTCGGCCCGCCGATGTCGATCTGCTCGACGGCCTCCTCCCACGTCACGTCGGGCCGGGCGACCGTCTGCTCGAACGGATAGAGGTTGACGACCACGAGGTCGATGGGCTCAAGCCCGTGCTCCTCCATCGTCGAGAGGTGGGCTGGATCGTCCCGCCGGTGCAGGATCCCGGCGTGGACCTTCGGGTGGAGCGTCTTGACCCGCCCGTCGAGCATCTCCGGGAAGCCGGTGAAGGCGTCGATCTCGACGATCTCCACGCCGCCCTCCCGGAGAGCCCGCGCGGTGCCTCCCGTCGAGAGGATCTCGACGCCGAGCCTGCGCAGCTCACGGGCGAACTCCACGGCGCCTCTCTTGTCGGACACGCTGAACAGAGCACGAAGGATCCTGGCTGAGGGCATCGCTCCGATCCCGCCTTGCGAAGAGGTTCTGGTGCTGGGAAAAGGCGGGTACCTTAACCCTTGGGCCGCGCGTTGGAAAGCGTTCTGCGGTACAGTTGCGTGTGAGGCGGGGGCTGAGATCCGGTGAATTCGCTTTCCGGACACCCTCTCAAAGGCTACAATACCGACCTTTCGCAAAACGTCTATCTCTTGCCGGTAAACGACTTGTGACACAACCTTGCCCCGAGTGCGGGCAGCCCGTAAGGGCGGATCAACCTCTCTGTGCGCACTGCGGGCGGCAGCTCGGAGGCGCGGGCGCGCCTCGCGGCGGAGAGCCCTCCTCCGGCGGCCGGTCGGCCGGCGGCTCGCCGGGCGACGACGCCTCGAGCATCCGGCGCGACAAGGAGCGCGACCTCGCCTTCCTCGGCAAGATCGTGGCCGGCAAGTACCGAGTTCTGAAGGTGCTGGGGCAGGGCGGCTTCGGAAGCGTCTTCCTGGTCGAGGTCGTCGAGGGCATCGTCGGCGACCGGCTGGCGATCAAGATCCTCCCCCAGGAGTTCGGATCGAGGCTTCACCTGCAGGAGCAGTTCCTCAACGAGATCCGCGTCGCGATGCGGATGGTCAACAAGTACATCGTGCAGATCCGCGACGTGGGAGTGACCGAGGAGGGCCTCCTGTACTACACGATGGATTACGTGCCGGGGAAGACTCTCTCGCAGATCATCCGCGAGGAGGGCCGGATCGCGCCGCAGCGCGCCATACGGATCGTCATGCGCGTCCTGAACGCGCTGATGACGGCTCACTCGGCCCGGATCATCCACCGGGACCTCAAGCCCGCGAACGTGATGATCCTCGGGTCGGGCCCGAGGGAGACCGTCCGCGTGCTCGACTTCGGCATCGCGAGGGCCCTCGTCAGCGAGGATCGGGAGACGAAGGGCTTCACCGGGAGCCCCTTCTACATGCCGCCCGAGCAGTTCCTCGGCACCGAGCTCGGCTTCTACACCGACCTCTACTCCGTCGGGGTCATCCTCTACGAGTGCCTCACGGGCGAGAAGCCCTACCGGGGGAGCACGCCGCAGGACGTCTACAACAGCCTCAAGAGCGGCCCTCCGACTCCCGTGGAGGAGCTCGCCCCCGAGGTGCGGAACTTCCCCGGCCTCGCCGAGGTCGTCGCCCGCGCCATGGAGCGCAACCCTGAGAAGAGGTTCCAGACGGCGAAGGAGTTCTTCGAGGTGCTCCACGCGGTCCGCAGCGGCGAGATCGATGCAGACACTCCCACGCGGCCGATCGCCTTTCCGACGCCGGCAAAGGCCGCCAAGCCGCCGGCGGCTCCCAGGATCCCCAAGCGCCGCACCGTCGAGAAAGCGAAGCGGACGTCCCGGCAGTCGACGCTGATCACGATCATCATCCTGCTCGGCGTGATCGCGCTCGCCGCCATCCTCGCCAGCGAGTTCCTCGGCAAGTACCGCGAGGAAAACCGGGAGGGCGGCGGCAAGACAGCGGAGACCTCGAGCGCGAAAGGCGGACTGAGCCAGCCCGGTCCGACCCAGCCCGCGCCC
>JAFGKN010000570.1 GCA_016928605.1 Planctomycetota bacterium
ATCAAGGAGAGGATCATGAGAACAAGAGGGTCCGCCGCGACGGCGGGATGGACAACGGTTGCCGCAGCCTGCCTGCTTCTGGCCGCGGCTTGCTTCGGATGCAGCGACAAGTCCAGGAAGTCCTGCGGAGAGCCATGTGAGCACATCGCCGTCACGACCTGCGACGGCGCCGGCAAGGCCATGGTCCCGAAGGACGCCGAGGGACAGGAGCTCGCCGATGCGATCATGGACCAGTGGAAGCGCGACCATCCGGACCGCGACTGGGTCGAGGAGGAGAAGGAGCGGCACGAGCTCAAGCCTCCGGCCGACAACTCTGCGCTGCTCTCGGGCGGCCAGGGCGAAGGCCACACGTATGGGCGAGTGACCGAGCGCGATCTCATCGTCTGGGCGCGGGAGGCCGAGAAGTTCGCCGTGGAGGGATCACGTATCTTCCACAGCGCGGATCTGCTGGGAAGCGCCGTCAAGGTCTCCTGCGACATGTGCCATCCGCACGCGGAGAACACCCATCCGGAGACGTATCCGAAGTTCCAGGTGCAGCTCGGCCGGGCCGTCCTCCTGCGGGACATGATCCACTGGTGCATCGAGAATCCCGTCCGCGGGGCGCACCTCGAGGCGGATGATCCGACGATGCGGGCCCTGGAGGCCTACATCCTCGCCCAGCGCAGCGGCACCGTGATGAGCTACGGAAAGCACTGACCGACCGCAGCCGTTCAGCATCAACGAGGAGCCGAGACCCGTGAGCGACGCCAAGCCAGGATTCGCCGAGCAGATCAAGAGCTACCCGTCCACCTTCTGGGTGGCGAACACGATGGAGATCTTCGAGCGGATGGCCTGGTACGGCTTCTACGCCGTGTCATCGCTCTACATCACCGGCCCGAAGGAGACCGGAGGGCTCGGCTTCACCTCGGTCGAGCGCGGCCAGATCCAGGCGATCGTTCCCTTCTTCCTCTACGTCTTCCCCGTGCTCACGGGCGCGCTGGCCGACCGCTACGGATACAAGCGGATGTTCATCATCGCCTACGTGGGGATGATCATCTTCTACTATCTTCTCGGCCAGGCGACGACGATGCCGGCGTTCCTCGCCGCGTTCATGCTGGTCGCGGTGGCGGCGGCCATCTTCAAGCCCGTGGTCGTCGGCACCATCGCGCGGGTCACGAACGAGAGGAACTCCAGCACCGGCTTCGGCATCTTCTACATGATGGTGAACATCGGCGGCTTCCTCGGCCCTCTCGTCGCGGGCGCCGTCCGCGGAGTGAGCTGGAACTACGTCTTCATCGCCTGCAGCCTGTGGGCCGCCGTCAACCTCCTCCTCGTCTTCATCTTCTACAAGGAGCCGACGACGGAGTCGGGGTCGAAGGGAGCGCGCACCTTCCGCAAGGTCCTCGACGACGCGGTAGAGGCGCTGGGCAACGTTCGATTCTTCGTCACCGTCTTCGCGGTGCTGGTCGCGCTCATGCTCCCCGGCTTCCGGTTCCCGTGGTTCACGTGGACGACCTGCGGCATCTTCATCGGATGCTGGATCGTCTTGAACCTGTTCTGGGACCTCGCGCTGCCGAAGGGAAGCGGTTTGCCGGTGTCCATGGGTGGGGAGCGGCGGAATCCTCTGCTCAAGAGGATGCACTGCAGCAACTGGCGCTTCGCCCTCTTCCTCCTGATCCTCTCGGGCTTCTGGACGAGCTTCAACCAGATCTTCCTCACCATGCCCGAGTACATCCGCGACTACACCGACACCCGGAACATGGTGAGCCTCGGCCGCCGCGTGTTCGGCGCGCTCGGCAGGCCCGAGTGGATCGACAAGCTCGCGGCGATCGATGAGGCCGAGCTGCTGAGCGAGGTCGACCGGCTCCTCCGCGCGGCGAAAGGGCTGCCGTCGATGGCGGCTCCCGAGCCCGAGACGAGCGGGAAGGTACTCGAGCGCGCCCGGAGCGCCAAGGCTCGCCTCCAGGCGCTCGAGGCGGACGATGAGGCGCCGGAGTCCCGCCGCAGCGAGGCCGGAGTGCTGCTCACTGAGCTGAAGACGAGGAACCTGAAGGCCTTCGCCGCCGAGGTCGAGAAGAACGCGGAGACGAAGGACTGGACAGCGCTCTGGCATGGATCCCTGCGGGCGTGGGCAGATCTGGCCGAATCGTTCCTGGAGGCGGTCGACCGCGAGAAGCGGGGCGCGCGCCTGCCCCGAGATCCCAGCCTGACGGATGCGGACCGCGCCGAGCTCGCGAGCCTCGCGTCGCAGCTGAACGCCCCCGATACGTCGACGCCGATCGAAGCGCTCGACCTCGTCGACAGCGCGAGGACCATCCTCCGGTACAAGGTCCGTATCCAGCCCGTCGAGCTGGGACAGCTTCTGCTGCAGGTTCCCCAGAAGCCCGCAGAGATCGCGCCGGAGCTCATGGAGCGCGCCGTGCGCTCCGTCAACCGGCGGCTCAAGGACTCCGCAAAGCCCGAGATCGAGAAGGACTCGGAGGCGGCGAAGCTCCTGCGAGCCTCTCTGGCCTCGCTCGTGTCGGAGACTTCCTGGCCGGGTCCGGAGGCCGTTCAGGACGCCTGCGCAAAGCTTTCGACCGATGAGCGGAAGATCGACCCGAAGATCCTCGCTCTCGGCGTACGGGACATCGCCTACCGCCCCGCGATCTGGAAGCGCATGGACGAGGGGCGCCAGGTCAACCCCGAGCACATCGTCAACTTCGACGCCGGCGCCATCGTGCTCCTCCA
>JAFGKN010000004.1 GCA_016928605.1 Planctomycetota bacterium
AGGTCGATCCCCGCGACGATGTTGCCCCATTGATCGCTGCCTCCGAGCTGGAGGTCGCAGCCGTAGCGGTCGTTGAGGACGAGGAAGTCGTAGGCCTGGAGCAGGCTGTAGTTGAACTCGAGAAACGAGAGCCCCGCCTCCGAGTCAAGCCGCATCTTGACACTCTCGGCGGCCAGCATCCGGTTGACGCTGAAGTGCCTGCCCACGTCGCGCAGGAACTCGATGTAGTTGAGCGGCGCGAGCCAGTCCGCGTTGTTGAGCACGAGAGCCCGGTTGCCGGCGCCCTCTCCGGATGCGCCGGCGTCGGCCACGTCGAGATAGCGGGAGAGCTGGCGCCGGATGGAGACGACATTCGCATCGATCGCCTCCGGCGTCAGGAGCTGGCGCATCTCCTCCTTCCCGCTCGGATCCCCGATCCGCCCCGTCCCGCCCCCCACGACGAGGATCGGGCGATGCCCCGCGCGCTGCAGGTGGACGAGCCCCATGATCGGAAGGAGATGGCCGACATGACAGCTGGCCGCCGTGGGGTCGACGCCGACGTAGGCGGAGACCATCTCGGAGCTCTCGAGGCGGCTCTCGAGGGCCTCGACATCCGTCGTCTGGTGGACGAAGCCCCGCTCCCGCAGTGCCTGCAGCAATCCAGTCATGTCGTCCCGTCGTCCGGGAGCAGCGCCGGCGCACGGCGCGCCGGCGGGCGGGCATCCCGCCATCCGCCGAGCCGCCGCCGATGACCCGGTGCCAGGCGGCGGCTCGAGCCTCCCGGCTCCATCAGAGCAAGGCCTCGATCTGCGCCTTGATCTTCTCCTTCGGCTTCACGCCCACCATCTCGCCGACCTTCTCGCCGCCCTTGAAGAAGATGACCGTCGGCACGCTCATGATCCCGAACTGCGCCGCCATCTCCTGCGCCTCGTCGATGTCCACCTTGCCGACCTTCACCCGTCCCTCGTACTCCACCGCGAGCTGCTCGATGATGGGGCCGAGCATGCGGCAGGGACCGCACCATTCGGCGCTGAAGTCCACGATGACGGGGATGTCGGAGGAGAGCACTTCCGATGCGAAATTCGCGTCGTTCAATTCGAGGGCCACGCAAGTCTCCTTTCGCCATGAGTTTCCATCGCCGGCTCCCGGCGGAGCAAGCCGCGGTCAACCGGGTCCGCTGCGTTGAAAGCGGCGGGATTATAACAGCATCCCGGCGCCCGCGAAAGGCGCCCCGTGCTGCCGAGCCGCTCCTGCCGCGGGCGGCTCCGGGCCAGGCGGATGCGGAGCGCTCGGCCGGTCCCCCGCCCCCGCGCGGATCGCGCCGATCCGCAAAAGCGCCCTTTGCAGCGCGGCTCGAGCCATTACAATGCAGCGCTCGCATCCGCTGCGCGGTGCGGCCCTTCCCCTCGGCGCCGGTGCCGGACGATCCCCGCCCGACCGGATCCGCGACCGCAGGTCCGGCGCATCGGCGCTGGAGCGCGCCGCGGGAGCGGAGGACGCCGGCCCGGAGCGAGGGCAGCCTCCGTGCCGTTCGGCGGAGGCGTTATACTCTGCGCGTGCCGCGGTCTTCCGGAGCGCCGCTGGCCCGCTCTCAACAGACCCGAGATCCATGCCCACCATGAAGACTGCCCGAGCCGAACGTATCGCCCGCTGGCTGCCCCTGCTTGTCTTCCTCGAGGGGGGGCTGGCGGCGCAGGACCTGCCGATCCCCGAGCCCGCGCCGCAGGCGAGTCGCGTCACCTGGAAGGTGACCGTCGAGCCCGCCGAGGTCCAGCCCGGCGGACAGGTCCACGTCGTCGTCGGATACGAGCTTGTCGAGGGCTGGCACCTGTACGCGCCGGACCACCGCGCCACCGGCGAGCCGACCCGCGTCCGCCTCGAGAGCGAGCATCTCGAGCCAGTCGGCGCTCCGACGTTTCCCGAGCCGAAGACCCTCGAGGTGGAGCTCCTCGAGAAGGAGACGCACCGCCTGCTCGAGGGCAAGGGCGAGATTCGCCAGAGGTACCGCGTGAGCGACACGGCGCCCGACGGCGCCCTCGATCTCCTCGTCCTCCTCACCTACATGACCTGCAGCGACGAGGTCTGCAATCCCAAGACCGCGGACGAGCCGCATCCGGTGAAGCTCGAGATCTCCCCCGCTCGGGGCGAGGCAGCGCCGGGCGGTGAACCGGAAGCCGCGACGCCCTCGAGCGGCGCGGAGGAGTCGAGCGGCGCGGAGGAGCCGAGCGGCGCGGAGGAGCCGAGCGGCGCGGCCGCCGGTCCGGAAGGCGCCTCGGCCCCGGCGTCTCCCGCCTCTCAGGTGTCCGGCGCCGCCTCGAAGCAAGAAACGACAGGAGCGGCTCCTGCTCCCGCCTCGGGCGCGGACTCCTCGACGCTGCCTCTCGACCTGGGGCTCGGAGGTCTCTTGAGGCCGGAGATCGCTCCGCAAGCGGCCCCGCAGGCGAACGATGTCGCCTGGTCCTTCTCCGTCGAGCCCGCCGAGCTGCGCCGCGGCGGCCGCGGGGAGATCGTGCTCTCCTACAAGCTCGAGAAGGGATTCCACCTCTATGCTCCGGACCACAGGGGCATCGGCGAGCCGACGCGGATCACGCTCGCGGAAGGCTCCGCGCTGGTGCTCGACGGCCCCCCGCGGTTCCCGGCGCCGAAGACCGAGATCATCGACGACGGGGTCGAGCGCCGAGAGCAGCGGCACCTCGAGGGCGAAGGAAAGATCCGCCAGCCCATCATCGCGAGCAGGGAAGCCTCACCGGGCGCTGCGAAGATCGCGGTCAAGGTCGACTTCATGACGTGCACCGAGATCTCGTGCAGCCCGCCCCTCTCCGAGTCCGAGGAGCTCGAGATCGCCATCTCGGATCTCCCGCCGCTGGAGGCGCCGCCGGCCGCAGAGGAGCCGGCCGGCGGCTCGACAGCAGGCTCGGACTCGTCCTCCGCCTCCGAGGTGATCGCCGAGGGGAGCCTGTGGGCCCTCATCCTGCTGATGGTCTCCGGCGGGCTCTTCGCGCTCGTCATGCCCTGCACGTACCCCATGATCCCGATCACCTTCTCGTTCTTCGCCCGGCAGGCCGAGATCCGGCGCTCGTCGGTGCTCCCGCTCGCGCTCGCGTACGGCGCTGGCATCATCGTCTCGTTCAACGTCATCGGCTTCCTCTTCGCCGGCGTCATCCGGGACTTCGCGGCCAACCCGTGGGTCAACCTCTCCTTCGGCCTCGTCTTCGCCGCCTTCGCGCTCAGCTTCTTCGGTCTCTTCGAGA
>JAFGKN010000571.1 GCA_016928605.1 Planctomycetota bacterium
AGGCTGGCTCGCCGGTTCCCGAGGCGACCGATTCTCTCGTGGAAGATGTTAAGGTAGTTGAGGTAGGGGAGCTTCCCGGCGATGCGCCGCTGAATCTGGAGGACGTGGAGGCGATGCCTCTGCCGCCGGAGCCGGCGCAGGGCGACGCGGCGCAGCCGGCGCCTGATGACGAGATGACGATGGTGTTGCAGGGGAGCCCCAGCCGCCAGGTGACCATCGAGTTCGACTACCTCTATCTTCTGGCCAGCGAGCTTTCGCGCATCGTCCTGACCTTCGAGAGCCTCTACAACGAGGTCCTGAAGTCGCTGCGCGGATACTCCGAAGATGCGATGATCTTCCCGGAAGAGCGGCTCCGCGTGGCACAGGCGATCGTGGGCCGCGGCGCCGTCCTGACCTTTCGGGGCGCGGCCGTCATCAGCCAGACCGACATCGAGGCCGATGCGGCGGAGGACCTCGATGCATTGCAGATCGTGAAGAACATCCTCTTGTTGCTGCCGAATCTGTCACGGAAGAAGAGCAGCAAGCTCCAGGTTGTCGGCGCGCCCGCCGGGGCGGACTCCGGCGACGGAGATGCCTCTCGCGCCTTGGCGAGCGGGACCGCGGATCCCATGGATCCTGCAGATCTCGACGGCGCCGCACTGGAGACACTGGAGCGCGAGGTCGCCAGATGGCTGCCGGGCGCGAGCTCTCCATCGGTGGCGAGGATCGTGGACGTGGCTCTCAGCTTTCCCCGGGAGATTTTTTCGAGGCGCAATCTTTGGGGACTCGAGTGCAAGTGATGGGGGGATGCCGCGGGGTGGGACCATCGCGCGGCTGAGATCGACTGGACTCGAAGCGAAGGGCTCTGCAGATCCGCTCACCGCGCAGCGCGAACGGGGACCCTACCAGATCCGGATGACTTGGCAATCCGGAGTTCTTGCGGAGAGCATTCGAGAGGGGACATGGTCGAGCAGACTTGCGAGGACATTGTAGGGACCAGCGCTCATTCCCGCCAGATTCGCCAGTTTGTCGAGCGCGCGTCCAAGGCGGATGGCCCGGTCATGCTTCTCGGAGAACCGGGAACGGGAAAGGAGTTCATCGCACGCCGTATCCACCACGAGTCGATTCGGATGGAGAGGCCCTTCCTGATGATCGACTGCTCGCTCTACTACGAGCGCGAGCTGAAGAGGGAGATCTTCGGGTACCGTTCCTCGCGTGCCGAGGCCAAGAGCCGCACGGGGCTCCTCGAGTTCGGCTCGGGAGGAACCTGCTACCTGGCTCGCGTCGAGGAGCTGAGCCAGGGACTTCAGGGCAGCCTGCTCGAGTTCATCAAGAACGGTCGCTTCCAGCGGCTCGGAGACAGCAAACGGATCGAGTCGGCTGCCCGGTTGATCGTGTCGAGCGACAAGAACCTCGCCGGCTTCGTTCAGGGAGGTCTATTCGACCGCGAGCTCTTTCAGCTGCTCGCCGGCCTTCAGCTCACCGTGGCGCCGCTTCGGGACCGCCCGGAGGATATCGCGGCGCTGGCGGCCGAGGCGGCGAAACAGTGGCGGCAGGAGAAACGCAGCCGAGATGCGTTCGAGTTCTCCAGCGAGTGTCTCGCGGCGCTGAAGGCGTTTCCGTGGCCGAGGAACTTCGACGAGCTGAAGAAGGAGATCCAGAGGCTTCTGGAAATCGGCAAGGAGATCATCTCGACCAGCGATCTGACGTTTCAGATCTCCACCCACTGGATGGGGCGGCAGGCGGACCCGGCTGTCCGGAGGGTCATCGAGGAGCTGGACGGCTATATCCGCGAGTTCAAGATTCTGAGCCGCCTCGACGATGAGTTCGGCGAGGTGCTTCTCGATCTGAACGAGTGGGAAACCGACCATGATCCCGATGCTCGAGACTTGACGGGCATGGACTTCTGAGAGTGAAGACCGCATGACACCGGGAAATCCGCATTATGGATGAGCGCGTCAAGATACTCGTCGCGGAAGATGAGCCCTCCATCCTCTCGCTGTTCGAGACGATTCTGGAGGAGCGCAACGATTGCGAGTATCAGCTCGCGGCGGATGGCCTCGAGGCGCTGGAGAGATTGCTCGAGTGTCCGCCCGACCTGCTCATCACGGACCTGAGGATGCCCCGGCTGAGTGGAGAAGAGCTGGCTGCGCGGGCGTTGAAGTCGTGCCCTGATGTGACGATCCTGGTCGCTACGGGAAACGGGACCCTGGAGAGCGCCATCCAGATGTTCCGCGGAGGGGTTCATGATTTCATCACCAAGCCGTTCGTGATGTCCGAGCTGCTCATGACCCTCGACAGGGCCATCTCGGAGAGCCGGCAGCGCAAGAGAAGGCGTTCCGCCGACGACATCGTCCAGTGCTTGATGAAGGTGCTCGAGGCGAAGGATCCCTATCTCCAGGGGCACAGCAGGAGAGTGTCGCTGCTGGCCAGAGCGATGGGGACGGACCTGGGCATGAACCCCGCCGAGATCGAGAGCCTGGAGTGGGCCGCGCTGGTCCACGATCTGGGCAAGATCGGGGTGCCCGATATCCTGCTCAACAAGAAGGGAGAGCTGACGGAGGAGGAGTATGACGCGGTCAAGCTCCACTCCGTTTACTCCGCCGACATCATCCGTCCGCTGGCCTGTGTCAAGGGAGGCGAGTGTGCGGTCGACGCGGTCTGCCATCACCATGAGAGGGTGGATGGGAGAGGGTACCCGAGCGGTCTGGATGGTCGTCGAATTCCCTTCTTCTCGCGGATCATCTCGGTGTGCGATGCCTATGACGCGATGACGAGCTGCCGTTCCTACAGGCAGGCGATGAGCGATGAAGAAGCTCGGGAGCAGCTGCGCAGGGGGGCCGGCAAGCAGTTCGACGCGGATCTTGTCGACACGTTTCTGAAGAACCTGGACAGGTACAAGAGCGATGTCATTGCAGAAGAATACGTCTGCTGAAGCTCTGATATCCCGTGACGAGACAGGCGAGGCAGCGGCGCAGCCCACCGAGACGGACGTGCTGGTCGTCAACCGGGATCCGGAAGTGCGCATCCTCCTCAACAAGGCCCTCTTTGCGGGCAATTACGGCTCGACTTTCGTCTCGTCAGCAGAGGAGACGTTGGCATCGCTGCGCAGGAGGGCCGCGAGCGCCGTCATCGCGTGCGTAGAGAATCCGGAGAGCCTGATGACCATCCAGGCGCTGCGGTCGGAGTTCCCTCAGATTCCCGTGATCGCCTTCTCGCGCTTCGCGACGCCGGATCTCGTCCGGGATGTCATGCGCTGCAGAGTCGACGACTTCATCTTCGGGACGTTCAACGGGCGACGCCTTCTCACTTGCCTCAACGAATTGCTCAGGCCGGCGGAGGAGTCCGTCGGGGGCGGGCCTCGGCTCGACATGCCGGCGGCAACCCGACAGCGGGATGCCGTCGAGGAGGGGCGGTCCGCGAGTCCGTCGAGACGGAGAGCCTCTGTCGAGATCATCTGCGAGAACCAGAAGATGCAGAGGGTGCTGGAGATCGCCGGGAAGATCGCCCCGACGGACTCCACGGTCTTGATCCAGGGTGAAAGCGGGACCGGGAAGGAGATCGTGGCCCGCTGGATCCACGAGCACAGCCATCGAGCGGGGAAGGCGTTCGTGGAAGTCAACTGCGGCGCCCTCCCGGAGAACCTCCTCGAGAGCCAGCTCTTCGGACATGAGAAGGGCTCCTTCACGGGCGCGGTCCAGCGGCAGCTCGGTCTTTTCGAGGTCTCGGACGGCGGCACCATCTTCCTCGACGAGATCGGGGAGATGAGCCTCGATATGCAGGTGAAACTTCTGAGGGTGCTTCAATCCCAGGAGTTTCGCCGCATCGGTGGAAGCCACGTGGTCCGCGTCAACGTCCGCGTGCTGGCGGCCTCGAACCGGGATCTGAAGGAGGAGGTGCAGGAAGGGAGGTTCCGCACCGACCTCTTCTATCGCATCAACGTCATCACCCTCGAGCTCCCTCCTCTCCGCGAGCGCCGAGAGGAGATCCCTTCTCTCATCGGGAACTTCTGCGAGCGGTTCACTCGCGAGAAGGGGCTGCCCCGCCGGAGCTTCTCTCCGGCGGCGATAGAGACCCTGCAGAAATGCGCGTGGGAGGGCAATGTCCGCGAGCTGGAGAACACGGTCGAGCGGTTGATCCTCCTCTCCAGCGGCGAGACCATAGAGCCGGAGGACATCGAGGAGCACATACCTTCGGGCACAAGGCTTGCACTGGATTCATCCTTCTCTCCGCAGCTGAGCCTCGACGAGGTCAAGCGGATCCATATCGCTCGAGTCCTTCGCGAGAACGGCGGCAACAAGATGCGGTCGGCGCGGATCCTCAAGATCAACGTCAAGACGCTCTACAACCTGATCCGGAGCCTCGATATCACCTACTGAGTATCTGTTGCGGATGGCCGCGGATACAGCTGGCCGCGCTGAAGGCCACCGCTGAATGACGAGAGAAACGGGCTGCGGCAGCTGATCCGCTATCGCGTTTGGAAGCCGGCGATCGATTCACAACAGAGGCTACTGACGGGCGGAGGCCTCGCTCAAAGGCTGAAGACGAGATGCACAGGCTGCCCGTTTCGCGTGATGGTGACCGAGGTTGACTCGCCCCTGCGCAGCCGATCGACGGCATCCTTGAACATCGAGCGGTAGCGAAGAGTGGAGTGCTCGTTGAACTCCGTGATCTCGCCGTCGAGAAGCTCGATCACGTCTCCCGTTTCGAAGCCGAGCTTCCGCAGAAGGGCGTGCTCGTGGATCTTGGTGATCTTGAGCCGGGTCTTCTGGTTGCCGGCACCCGTCAGCAGCATGCTCCCGACCATGTTGAGCTGCTTCGACCAGTTGGGCTCCGACTGGATGATCTCGAAGGTGGACGGGGGGATGGTATTGTGCCGCTTCTCGATCGGTCCGCTTGCTGTGCGGACTCCTTGCGTCTGGAGCTTCTGCCGGATCTGAGCCTCGTCGATCTTCTGAGCCAGTTCTCGCTGCTTCTCCGGCATGGCTGCCTCGGCTGCGCGGGCCGGCTCGGGGATGAGGGTCGAGCGGACGGGCTGGACGAGCTCCTCGGGGGTGGTGCTGGTGACGCCGAACCAGATGTAGAGGGTGGCCACGAGCAAGACCACGACGAGGCAGAATCCGTGTATGATCTTTTCGACGAGGTCCAGCATGCTGGAACTTGCTCCTGAGTGCTCTTCTTCTTGAGAGCCCGGTCGGCGGCCGCGGCTTTTGCGAAATCCGGGGCCCGGGGTGCTGCATCCACAGCCGGGCGGCGCCTGAGCTGGCGCACACGCTTCAATTCAATCTATAGTCGGTTTTGCCGGCCGCGCAACTACTGGCTTGTCGATGCTCCTGGCGTCTCTGGAGGGGGAGGGCGCGGCGTCGGCTCCGTCAGCCCTCCTCCCAGATCTCCCGCGGCATTCCGATATCCACGACGTGAACGCGGCCGGCTCGCGCCGGGCCCTCGCCCAGGACGAAGCCCCTCTTGGGCGCCGCGAAGGTGATCGTGTGGACCGCCCGCACGGCATCCCCGAGGACGTCTCCCGTCGCAGCGTCGAGGCCGCTGGGAAGATCGAGGGAGACGACGGGGCACCCGCTCGCATTCAGCGCTCGCACCCAGGCGAGAATCGGATCTCGGAGCGGCCGCGAGAGGCCGGTTCCGAGAAGAGCATCGACGATCGATCCAATGGCGCCGGGCGCGACGGGGCGGGGGGGATCCCAGGGCGGCCGGCCGCGGTCGATCTTCACACCGGTTTTCTCGAGGATGCGGAGGTTGATCGTGTTGTCGCCGTCCGGGCGCAGGGTATCCGGATCGAACGCGAGGTAGACCTCCACGTCCTCGCCCGCGTTGTGAAGGTGGCGGGCGACCACATAGCCGTCTCCGCCGTTGTTGCCGGGGCCGCAGAGGATGCGCCAGGGCGTGGCATACCGCCCGGGCTCGGCCTCCCTCAGCTCGAGGAGGATGCGGGCCGCGCCCGCTCCCGCGTTCTCCATCAGGACGACGCCCGGCACGCCGAACTCCTCGATGGCCCTGCGGTCCCATCTGCGAATCGTCTCCGGAAGCTGTGGTGGTATCGGGCTTCTCTCCATCAACGCCTCGTGCCCGCAAGGGGCTCGTAACGGTAGTAGACCTCGAGCGTCAGCACGTTGATCGCCGTCGCGTACACGCGGCCTCCGCTCTGGCCGATCCAGCTCGACTCCGGCGGCCAGCTTCCATCCTCGTGGACGCGCCGGCTCTGGAGGGGGAGCAGCGCCTGCTGGAGAAAATGGTTCCATGCATCCCAGCGCTTTCCACCGAGGTGGAAGAGGCCGAGGGTGCCCGCGTACCAGTAGTAGTAGGAGTGGTACGTCTCGTCCCAGCGAGATGTGCGATCCCACCGGGGAGGATCCCGGAGGATCCTCTCGGCGGCGAGCTGGCAGGCTCTCCTCTCCCCGAGCCCACCGAGATAGAGATGCGAGAGTAGACCCACGGCCACCATGTTGATCCCGCGCCTTCCCGCCTCCATGCCGGCGTCGGCGTAGATACCGTAGCCGTCGGCCGTGAAGGCTCGCTCGATGAACTCGCGGCACCCGCGCATCATCCGGGCCGGCGGCTCGATGCCGGCGTTTTCGATGGAGCGGAAGGCCATGATCTGCCACCCGGTGATCGACAGGTCGTTGCGACCCGTGGACTCGGCCGTGTAGTCCCAGCCGCCTCCCCCCTGCTGGGTCGACTCGGAGTAGCGGATCGCAGCCTCCACGCACTCCCGGTACTCGGGGAGGCGCGAGAGCGCGAAGGCCTCGCTCAGGGCGAAGGTCGCCAGCGCGTGATTGTACATGTAGTTGCCGGCCTGGATCCCGAACGCCCCGGCTCCGTCCTGAGCTCTGCGGAGATAGTCGAGCGCCTTGTGGACGTGCCGGCGGTAGGGGCCTTCGAGGTGCGGCGCGTGGCCGGCTCCGAGAAACGCGAGGGCAGCCAGCG
>JAFGKN010000572.1 GCA_016928605.1 Planctomycetota bacterium
GCCTCGGCCACGTGCCTCTCGGTCGGCTGCCCGTGAGGCGTGAGCGCCAGGACATCGTCGAACGTGATCGACTCGCGGATTCCGAGCCGGTGCTCGATGCGCCGGGCGATCCGCGCGGTGATCTCGCGGTTGCGCCCGAGGAGGGCCTCGTTCATCCGGCGCAGGTCGCGCTCGCCGGGCGATGACGGCTTGAAGGACCGCGTCACTCCCTTGGCCGTCAGGTAGGTGCGCCCCGGGTTACCGGGATCGTTGACCGTCTTCCCCTCGCGCTCCGCCTCCTCCCACATCGCCACCGCCTCCATGCTGAAGGCCGGCAGGATGGAGAGGATGCGGCAGGCCTCGCTGAACTCCTCGTGGCCGGCGATCGTGTAGTGGTCGTTGATGCCGAGGACCCGCACGCCGGCGACGTACGCCATCCATGCGGCCTCCGATGGCGATGCGAAGAAGGAGAAGGACTTCGACGTGTGGATGTGCGTGTTGACTCCGCCGCGCCGCAGGTCGACCGCGATCTCGTCTCGCTCGGCGAGCTCGCGGAGGCGGCGGAGGGCTTCGAGGCGGCTCAACGCATCGACGCCCTCCCGGTATCCGTTCTCGCCGGCATCGGGGCGCCGCAGCCGCGCCTCCAGGGCCTCGATCTCGCTGGGGCGTATGCTCATCGCGCTCTACCGAACCATGACCTGGCCGCCGTCGACGACGAGCACCTGGCCCGTGATGTTGCGGGCCGCGTCGGAAAGGAGAAACACGACCGCGTCGGCGATGTCCCGCGGCTCGATCTCCTTCCCCAGGGGCGCGAGGGAGATGTAGTAGGGGATCACCTCCTCCGGCGAGATGCCCCTCTTGCGCGCGCAGACCCGGATGTACTCGTCGTTCCAGATCTTCGAGCCCTTGAAGACGTTGCCCGGCGCCACGCAGTTGACGCGGATTCCGTCGGCGCCCAGCTCGAGCGCCCAGCCGCGCATCAGGTGGATCTCGCCGGCCTTCGTCGCGTTGTAGGCCGAGTTGGCCTTGCTGGCATCGAGCCCGGTCTTGCTCGTCAGGTTGATGATGGAGCCGCCGGCGCCCTGCTCCTGGAGCCAGCGGGCGGCCTCGCGCGCGCAGAGAAAGTAGCCCGTGAGGTTGATCTCGAGGGCCTTCCTCCACGCCTCCACCGGGAAGTCGACGAGGGCGAACGCGGGCGCGATGCCGGCGGCGTTCACGAGGTAGTCGATGCCGCCCGCCGAAGCAGCGGCCGCGGCGAAGGCAGCCCGCACCGACTCCTCGCTCGTGACGTCGCAGGCGAGGGGCAGGAAGCGGCCCGCGGGCTGCGAGGCGGCGACGTCCTCGACCGCCGACCGGTCGACGTCGAGCCCCACCACCGTGGCGCCCGCCTCGACGAGCCCCAGCGCGATGCCCCTGCCGAGGCCGGAGCCCGCTCCGGTCACCACGGCGACGCGCCCCGTCAGCGTGCGCCCTCCTGCGGCGAGGAGCGACGCGCGGTAGTTCTCGACCTCCCACTCCTCGATGAAGCCTGCCTGCTGCTGGGTGAGTAGTCGCGGGCCGCCGCCCCGGGCGCAGCTCCGGATGGCCGCGATCGCGCCGCGGTAGACCTCGGAGATGACCTTGATCTGAGCGAGGTCCGCCGCGGCATAGAAGACGCCCTCGCCCGGCACGATGATGACGCGCGGATCCACGCCGCGGTCCTCACGGTAGCCGGAGACCTCCTTCGCCGCCTGTTCGCGATCGCCAGCGGCGAGGACGAGCGGACAGGTGCGGCAGTAGACGATCTGGTCCGGCGTGAACGCACCGCTGCCGGCCGTGGCGACCGCCTCCGCGCTGCCGGCGAAGCGCCGCGCCTCGTCCGTCGGATCGCGCCGCACGAGCGCGGGGGATGCTCCGCCCCGGAGCAGGGCGCCCCGCACGAAGGCCTCGATCGAGCCGCGGACATCCGCCGGCCCGCCTTCCGCCACGGCGTCGAACCGCTCGGGATTCACCCGCCGCCCGCCGATCCACTCCTGGCCGGCCAACGTGATCCTCAAGGTCAACTCGAGCGCCTCCTCCCCGGAGTCCGCCGCGACGAACAGCCCGTGGTTCTCGAGCAGCACCACATCGGGACGGCAGCCCTCGCGCGCCTCGTACGACGCGATCGCATCCTTCAGCGCGACGGCGAGGGTGAATCCGGGATCGACGTAGCCGATGTAGAGCGGCGGGCGCGATGCGATGCCCTCCAGCAGGGTCGGCCAGAGTCTCGCCGACTGGCGCGATGAGAGGAACGCGCCCAGGCCCACCGGATGGGTGTGGATCACGACGCGGTCGAGGAGCGCGTGCAGGCTTGACTCGACCGATGGCCGCGCGCCGGAAGGCCGCAGGACGGCATCCTCGAGCGCGCGCAGCACCTGTGCCTCCCGGCGCGCCGGCTCCATCCGCCGTAGATCGGCGCGATCGAGGACCGCCAGCGCGGCGGGCAGGTCGAGCTCGGCCCAGCCGCGCTCGGCGCTCATCTCCGCGAGCGGAGTGCCGGATGCCTTCACATAGATTCTCTTCCCGTCCGCGCTCTTGACCGACGCGTTGCCGCCGCCGCCCTGGACCAGATCGGGATCGGCGCCGACGGAGACCGAGACCGCGATCAGCTCCCGGAGCGCGGGCTCCACCGAGCTGACCGGATGGTCTCCCCCCGTCTGATCCTCCCCCGGTCGCTCCGGCTGTCTCTCAGATCTCGAGGAGGGCATCGAGAAGCTCCGTTTCCGCCTTCTGGCTCCAGACTCCCGAGCGCAGATCGCGCTCCACCGCGGCGGAGAACCGCACGATGTCCGGCAGGTCCTCGATGCGGGTGAGCGGCAGATCGGGGAGCTGCGGGTAGAGGATGGTCTTGTTCGTGATGCGGCCCTCGGCGACCGCCTTCACGCCCTCGGCGCACGCGCGCATGCCGACGACCGCGCCGGCGGAAGCGTCGGTATCGAGCTCGCCGCTCTCCGCCAGCCGCAGCACCTTCTCCATGTCCTGGAGGCGGCTTCCGCTGTTGCCGGTGATCGTGTGCTGGTCGTAGTGGATGTCGCCGAGGTGGAGCGGACCCGTGCCGCGCTTGAGCCCGGCGAAGAGGTTGAGCACGCCGTAGCGCGCGAGGTGGCGGCGCGCGTCGTTGACCACGTCGGCGAGCTGGGCGCAGGCGACGATGTAGTCGACCCCCGACGGAGCGAGCTTCTTCATCTCCGCGTCGAAGTCGCCCGCGAGCGGGTTGATGCAGAGGAGCTCGAGCCCCGCCTCGCGCGCGGGCGTCTCGAAGCGCCGCCGCACAGCGGCGAGGCGCTCGTCGCTCACGTCCGTCACGAGCAGGGAGCGCAGAGCCCCGAGGTGGCCGCGGCGCTTCCGGCTGATGGTCCGCAGGATGTGCATCTGCCCCATCGGCCCGCCGCCGCCGACCACCCAGACGATGCGGTCCGTCGGATAGATGTCGGCGCGGTCGTAGGATGCCTCGATGCAGGCCCACGGCTCGACGAGCGACGCCTGCGAGTAGCCGATGTCGGCCTCGACGGGGATGAGGTACTCCTGCACGCGCTCGTCGAAGACGCCGTACTGGATCATGCCGCCCCAGATGCCGTAGCCGACCGCGGTGTCGTGCTCGATCATGTCCGCCTGGACGATGAACCGGCTGCCGGGCCGGAAGCGGTCCTTCGCCTCCTCGCCCGCCTTCACCACGGTGATCGAGATCTCGTGCCCCGGGACCACCTTGTCCCGCTCCATGTCGTAGCCCTTGAGCCGCGGATGCTCCGGTCCGGCGAGCACCACCTTGACATCGGAGAAGCAGATGCCGTTGGAGTCGGAGCGGAAGAGGATGTCCCTGGGCCCCATCCGGGGGACCGGGATCTCCTCCAGGCGGAAGTTCTCGAACCCCTTCCCCGTCAGCTGCCAGACGAGCGTCGACTCGGGGATCGCTTGCTGTAAACCTTTGTATCGCTGAATCTTGAGTGTTGAGTGCGCTCCAGTCATCCCGTCCTTCCTGTCTCTGGTCCCGGGAGCGGCGCGAGAGACGCCGCGCTTCCCGAAGCCCCGCCCCTCCCCGAGGGGCGCAGGCGCGTCGGACGCGACATTGTGGCGATCCGATCCCGGGAAAGCAAGGCGCAGCGACGCGGCGCGCGAGAGCCTGCGGCAACGGCAGCCGCAGCCGCAGCCGCGTCGGCAGCCGCAACCGGACCAGGATCCACATCGGCAGCCGCAGCAGCAGCAGGATCCGCATCGGCAGGCGCAGTAACAGCAGCAGCAGCAGCAGCAACCGCAGCGGGAGCAGTTATCCGCATCGGCAGCCGCAACCGCAGCTGCAGCAGTTATCCGCATCGGCAGCCGCAACCGCAGCTGCAACCGCAGCTGCAGCAGTTATCCGCATCGGCAGCCGCAGCCGCAGCCGCAGCCACAGCCACAACCGCAACCGCAGCGGGCTGTGCGGCCCAGGGCTGGGCGATGCCGCCACGGGCTCCTTTCGCTGCGGGGCTTGCCGCATCGCTCGGGAGCGGCGCAACCGGCGCGCCAAGCGGCGAGCCGCTTGTCACGCCGCCTGCGCCGTGGGGCTTTCGCGTCAAGCCCCGCAGCGAGTCGGAGTAGGAATGGCCATTACTGACCACCCCCTCCACAGATCCCAGCGAGCGGAGTTACCGCACTGGGCTCC
>JAFGKN010000573.1 GCA_016928605.1 Planctomycetota bacterium
CCGGGCCCCGAGGCCCCCGCGGGATCGCGGGATTCCGCCGCACCTTCCGGCTCGACGGGATCGCCGCACTCGAGGAAGGGCCTCTCCCATGAGCTCTCGCGCCTGGATCTTCATCGTGATCATCGGCATCGCCGGCATCGGCTCCTTCGGGCTCGTCACGAAGCTCGCCCTGGACAGCAACAAGGGGCTGCAGAGCATCGCCCGGTTCAAGGTCGCGCTCCTGAAGCAGTTCAGCCCGCAGGGGATCCAGTCCGTCTCGGTCCGCAAGATCCGTCGGGAGAGCCGGGTGGTCCTCCTCATGACCGCGGTCCCCGAGAGGATCATCTCGTCACCCACCATCCATCAGGACATCGCGGAGCTCTTCTTCCGGAGCTTCTCGACGGGCGTCCAGACGCTCGATCTCCAGTACGTCGCGCCGCCGCGCTGGGGCTGCAAGGCTCAGACAGCCTTTCTCGAGAAGCGGATCTCCTCCACCCTCGTCCAGGCGAGGCTCGCCCTGGACAAGGGCGAGCAGAAGCTCGCCGAGTGGCTGAAGAAGGAGATGGGGCTCGAGCTCGTGGGGATCGATCTCGCGGGCGAGCGGGTCCGGTGCGGGGTGGGCTGGCGCGAGGGGACGAGCCGCGTGCAGCCCGGACCGGAGGCTGGGGGACAGCTGGCGCGCGCGCTCACTGCCATCGCGCGGCTGCCGCGGGGCGTCCAGATCGATGTCCGGTTCCTCGACCTCGCGCGTTCGATCGCGCCGCGGGAGCCCGGCACCCGGAAGCCGGAGCCCGCGCCGGCCGCGAGTCACCCCTCGGGCAACGTCGCCTACGCGGAGGGCGTGGAGGGCTCCCGCCCCGCCGGGGCGCTCGATGCGCCGGCAAGCCCCCGGCAGGAGCCGTCGCAGCTCCTGGGGGAGTGGTCCTTTGACTTCCTCGGGCGAGAGATCTCCTCAGGAGGGGGCGCCGGGGCGCGACCGCCGCTGGATCCCGCCGGGGCTCCGCGCTGAGGAGTGGGCGCTGCTGGCGCTGGCCGTCCTCCTCGTCGTCGTGCCGGCCTGGCTGGAGCGCTGCTCACGCCAGCCGCCGGACCGCGAGGAGATGCTCATCCAGCCGCTCAGGATCGACGTCGAGACCGCTCCCTGGTTCGAGTGGACCCTCCTGGAAGGCGTGGGGGAGGCGCGCGCCCGGCAGATCGTCGAGTTCATCCGCTCCCGATCGCCGCTCGAGAGCATCGATGAGCTGAGCGAGATTCCCGGGATGCCTTCCGGCTGGCTGGACAAGGCGCGTCCCTACCTGTATCTCTCTCCATCGAGGAGCGCGGCCGGCGGCGAGGGGGAGGGCGGCCATCCGTGAGCGGCCGCCGCCGCGTGCGGCTCGCGCGCCGCTCGAGAACCTGATCGATGTCGCAGAGATTCCAGCTCGTCAGCTCGATGAAGCCCCGCGGCGACCAGCCCCCGGCGATCCAGAAGCTCGCGGAGGGCCTGCGCCAGGGGCGCAGGAGCCAGACCCTGCTCGGCGTGACGGGCTCGGGCAAGACGTTCACGATCGCCAGCGTCGTCGATGCCGTTCAGCGTCCCGTGCTCGTGATCTCCCACAACAAGACGCTGGCCGCGCAGCTCTACTCGGAGCTGCGGGATCTCTTCCCCCACAACGCCGTCGAGTACTTCGTCAGCTACTACGACTATTACCAGCCCGAGGCCTACATACCGCAGCGCGATCTCTACATCGAGAAGGATGCCTCGATCAACAACGACATCGACCGGCTCCGTCTCTCCGCGACCAGTTCGCTGCAGTCGCGCCGAGACACGATCATCGTGGCGAGCGTCTCGTGCATCTACGGTCTGGGAGATCCCAGGGACTACACGCAGATGCTCGTCACCGTCGAGCGCGGCGGCCGCGCGGACCGCGATCAGCTCCTCCGGCGTCTGGTCGACATCCAGTACGAGCGGCGGGACCTGGAGCTGATCCGGGGAACCTTCCGGGCGCGGGGGGATGTCGTCGAGATCTTTCCCGCTTACGAGCAGACGGCCTACCGCGTGGAGCTGTTCGGCGAGGATGTCGAGTCGATCGCGGAGATCGATCCCCTGACCGGCGCCGTCAGGGCCGAGCTCGACCGGGTGACGATCTATCCGGCGAAGCACTTCGTGATCGGACCGGAGAAGATCGAGCGCGCGGTGCAGAGCATTCAGTGCGAGCTCCGCGAGCGTCTGGCCGAGCTGGCAGCGGAGGGGAAGGACCTTGAGGCGCACCGGCTCAATTCGCGGACGCGGTACGACTGCGAGCTGCTTCTGGAGATCGGATACTGTCCCGGCATCGAGAATTACTCCCGGCACTTCACGGACCGCAAGCCCGGCGAGAGATCCTACAACCTGCTCGACTACTTCCCCGAGGACTTCTTCGTCGTCGTCGACGAGTCGCACGTGACGCTTCCGCAGATCGGTGCGATGTACAGCGGAGACCGGTCGCGCAAGGAGACGCTGGTCAAGTACGGCTTCCGGCTTCCTTCGGCGCTCGACAACCGCCCGCTGCGCTTCGACGAGTGGGAGGCGCTCGTGAAGCAGGAGATCTACGTCAGCGCCACCCCCGGCGACTACGAGCTGCGCAAGTGCGGCGGCGAGGTCGTGGAGCTCATCAACCGTCCCACGGGACTCCTCGACCCCGAGGTCGAGGTCCGCCCGGCGACGGGGCAGATTCCCGACCTGATCGAGGAGATCCGCGGCGTCTCCTGCCGCGGAGAGCGCGTCCTGGTGACGGCGCTCACGAAGCGCATGGCGGAGGACCTTCACGAGCACTTCCAGGAGAAGGGGATCCGCTCGCAGTACCTGCACTCCGAGGTGCAGACCTTCGACCGCGTCGAGATCCTCCAGGATCTGCGCAGGGGAACGTACGAGGTGGTCGTCGGCGTCAACCTCCTGCGCGAGGGGCTCGACCTGCCCGAGGTCTCTCTGGTCGCGATCCTCGATGCGGACAAGGAGGGCTTCCTGCGCTCCGAGACCTCGCTCATCCAGACGATCGGGCGGGCGGCGCGGCACGAGAGGGCGCACGTGATCCTCTACGCGGACAGCATCACGGGCTCGATCGAGCGGGCCATGCGAGAGACCAGCCGCCGCCGCAGGCTCCAGGAGGAGTTCAACCGCGCCCACGGGATCGTGCCGCGCGGGATCCGGAAGAAGATCCTCGCCGGCATCGAATCGGAGATCCGCGCGCAGAAGGTCGTCCGGCAGGTGGTCCGCGAGGAGAGCGACGAGTTCGCCATCCGCGAGAAGATCCTCGAGCTGGAGGCCGAGATGCTGCGGGCCGCGGAGCAGCTCGACTTCGAGCGAGCCGCCGAGCTGCGCGATGCCATCAGCGAGCTCCAGGGAGCCGCGAGAACAGGCGCGGAGAGTGCCAGCGCGCCGCGGAAGCGTGGCCGCTCCGGGCGCCAGAGGCTGCGCTGATCGGGATCGGGATGCCCATGTGATACAATGGCCGCCCGCCTTCCGAGCGTGGATGGCGGCAGGGACGGGCGCACCGCCGGCCCCGATGTTCTCCGGCGCGTGCGACAGGACGCGGGGCCGGCGCTCTCGAACAGGTCGATCGCGTGTACAGGACACTCAAGGGCTTCGTCG
>JAFGKN010000081.1 GCA_016928605.1 Planctomycetota bacterium
AAACCTCGCTCCTCGGCTGCGCGCTGCTCGTCGCGTGCTCGCTCGCCTGGCCCTCGGCGCGCGCGCAGGACGGCGGGTCCGAGGAGATCCTCAGCGTCGTCTCGCGCCAGGTGGGCGTCCAGGTCGGCGCCTACGTCGAGCCGTCTCCCCGGCGCGTCGACTCGCGCGTCTGCTCCGTCTTCGTGGGCGACGCGGTGTTTCCGCGGGCCGAGTCCCGCGCCGTGAGCGTCCTCAACTTCGACTCCGCTCCTCCCGCGGCGGTGGAGGGCCTCTCCATCACTCCGAGCGCCGACGGCACTTCGGTGACGCTCGACTGGAGCGGCTACCCGGAGCTGGAGCAGAAGGACCTCAAGGAGTACCGCATCTACATCTCTCCGCATCCGTTCTTCGACGTCTCACCGGAAAGCCTCGCCGCCGATCCGGACATCCAGCTCGTCGCGACGGTGCCCGCGGGGAGCTTCTCCCACGTCGTCGAGGGCCTCGAGGCTTTCGAGGAGTACTACTTCGCCGTGGTGCCCGTCGACCACGGGGGGTTCTTCGTCGCGGCGATCACGTACGGGGGCAGCTACCCCCTCTTCCCGCGCCTCGAGTCGAGCCTCTACAGCGTGAACGTGGGGAACCGCGCGGAGCCAGAGCTCGTCCGGATCGAGTCGCGCGCGGTGAGCGTGCTCAACGCCACCGTCGACCTCCTCCCCCCGATCACCGGTCTTCTCGTGCGATGCAGCGAGACGGGGGAGACCGTCTGGCTCGACTGGACCGCCTACAGCGAGGACGAGAACGCCGGCGTCGTGGGCTATCGCATCTTCGTGTTCGACCGCCCGTTCACCTCGATCGACGGCCAGTCGTTCCTGATGACGATCGACCTTCCCGCGGGGGTGCAGGCGCACGAGATCACCGGGCTCGACCCCCTCCAGGAGTACTACTTCGCCGTCGTTCCGCTCAACATCTTCGGGGAGTTCGACCCGCAGGTGGCGTACGGCGGATCCTATCCCCTCTTCCCGCGGCTGAGCTCCAGGGTCTATGCCGTCCAGAACGGCAGCTTCACGGATCCCGAGCCGATCCGGATCGAGAGCCGCGCGGCGAGCCTACTCAACCGCGACATGACTCCGCCCGCCCCCGTGACCGAGCTCACCGCGTCCTGGGGCTCCGGCGTCGGGGAGGTCGACCTCGACTGGACGGCCTACGACGAGACCGACCGCGGAGGCATCCTCGAGTACCGGATCTACGTCGCTCTCGGCCACTTCGAGTTCATCCTGGGATGGGCTCCCTTCGCCGTCGTCGCCGGCGGCACGAAGCGCTACACCGTACCAGGGCTCCAGGAGCGGCCCTACTACTTCGCCGTGGTGCCGGTCGATTACGCCGGCAACTACCACCCCGCCGTCACGGCCGTCACGCAGTATCCCGAGCATCTCCTCCCGGCCGAGGAGCTCGTCGGACTGCAGATCGAGTGCTTCCGGACCGGCCTGCGGTTCCTGTGGGGGCCGTCGCCCGACCGCTACGGCGACCTCGTGGGATACCGCGTCTACTTCGACGGCGCGGCCGTCCCGGTGGAGCTCACCCGGAACCAGCTCCTCTTCGAGGTCATGGGCCTGAGCCCCGCGACCGCCTACCCGATCCGCATCACCACGATCGACGACGACGGCAACGAGAGCCGCGGCGTCGACAGCGTGGGCGTGACGCTGCTCCCGAATCCCACGGCGCTCGACATCCGCCCGCGCGAGAACGGCGATGTCGAGATCTACTGGGATCCGCCGGCGGGGGGCGGCAAGTCCAAGTCCGACGATCTCGTGGCCCGCTACGCGGTCTACGCGTCGACGGAGAACTTCTCGAGCATCGCGGATCTCGAGGGCGCCGAGAGCCGCCCGGTCGCCTTCAGCACCGACACCTTCGCGCTCGTGCGCGGGCTGGCGGGCGGCCGCCTCTACCACTTCGCCGTCACGGCGATCAACATCTCCGGAGGCGAGGAGGCCGAGGTGCAGACCGCCTCCGCGGTGACCGAGGCCTCTCCGGAAGGGCCGCAGATCGCGCAGATCTACTTCAATTTTCAGCCCTTTCTCGATGGCATGTCCACCGGTCGCTCGGGCTATGTGACCGTCGCGGGCGAGGCCGCGCTGGGCGTGTACGCGATCCTCTACGTGGTCGACGGAGTCCCCCGCTTCTGCGACCACGGCGACTTCTGGGATTCCAGGTTCCTGCTGGATGTCTCCTCGCTATCGATGGGGCCGCACGAGCTGCGCATCGAGGTCGTCGACCAGCGGGGCAACGCCGCCAGCGAGGAACGGGCCTTCAGCGTCACCGCGCTGGGGGCGGGAGAGCCGCCCGAGGCCGACGCGGGAGGGCCCTACTCGCTCGCGTACTACACCGCTCTTGTGATCCTCGACGCGTCGGACAGCTACGACCCCAACGGAGATCCCCCGGATGCGGGCGCTCTGACGTTCCAGTGGGACATCGGCGATGACGGCATCATCACACCGCCGGAGGAGGGCCTGACCGGAGTCTCTGCTCCTGTCTCGCAGGCATACGCCGTCTCCGCCGGACTGGCCATCGGGAGCCCGCTGGCCGTGTCGGTGACCGTCCGGGACCAGGAAGGTCTTTCGAGCAAGGCGACGGCGACGATCGAGTACCGCAGCATGCCGCCGCGCGCCGAGGGCGTGACGAGGGTGTACGGGCCCCTGGAGGCGGGGATGGACGTCCACCTCGAGGGGACCGTCTCCGATCCCGACGAGGGGCGAGACGTGGGCGAAGCGCTGAAGGTCGAGTGGGACGTCAGCCCCGCCCGCAGCGCGGATGATGTCGGCGACGGCTTCGCGGCCAGCGCCGCGGCGACGGTCTCCTACTTCGATCTCGTCTCGGCGCTGGGCAAGAACTGGGGCCGCATCTATCTCAACGCGGCGGATGCCTCCGGGCTGGTGACGAGCGTGGGGGCCATCATACTCGCCCCGGGCGTCGACCTGGCGCCCGGGGCTCTCACGCCGCCTCCGAGCCTCGTGCCGGGATCCTCCCAGCAGATCTCCTGGGAGCTCCTGAACGCCGGAGGAGCGATCGACGGCCACACCTGGGGGGAGGCCCTTTACCTCTCGACGGACGGCACGCCCGGAGGCGGCATCGAGATCGCCTCCTTCATCTTCTCGGACACGCTCGCGGCGGGGGAAGCTGCCGCCCGCCGCGAGTCCATCACCCTTCCCGCCGGCATCACCGACGAGCACCGGTTCCTCATCCTCGTCATCGATCCGGAAGACGAGATCGCGGAGCGCGACGAGACCAACAACACGCTCGTGGTCCCGGTCTGCGTCGGCTGCCTCGCGCCCGATCTCGTCGCGACGCCGCCGCGCGCGCCCGTGGCGGCCACCGAGGGCCTCGTGATGCCGCTGAGCTGGACAGTGCGCAACGATGGCAAGATGCCCTCTCCGGCGGGCCTGGCCGAGGCGGTCTACCTCTCGGATGACCCGGCGGGGGGCGGCGATCTCCTCATCGCCAGGTTCTTCACCCTCCCCGCCCTCGGGCCCGGCGAGTCCGTCGCTAGCCACCGGTATCTCTTCATGCCCGAGGGGCTGAACGGCGAGTACTACTTCAGCGTCGTCTGCGACGACCTCGACGACGTGAGCGAGCCGGGCGCCGAGGACAACAACGCCGCCGTCGCGAGCACGCCGACGATCGTCCACTCCAGCCTCATCCTCGGAGAGACGCACGAGTTCACGCTGGACCGCGAGACGCCCCGCAAGTACTTCAGCCTGCAGCTGCCGCCGGAGACCTGGGGAAGGCCGCTGCTGGTCGAGCTCGACGATCCCGATCCGCTCGATCAGAACTCGCTGTTCGTCCGCAGCCGCGCTCCGGTCTCGGAGACATCCTTCGAGTATGCAGCGGACGCGCGAGGCGAGTCCAGCCGGCGCCTCGTCATCCCGCGGGCATCGCAGAGCCTCTTCCTCCTCGCGAAGGCCGACGTCGTGAGCGGCGAGTCGAGCTCGCTGGCTCTCACCGCCACCGTGGTCGACCTGGCGCTCGAGGCGCTCTCCGCGACCCGGGCCGGGCTCGGCGTGCAGGCGCTGCCCGCCAGCATCACCGGCGGCGGTTTCGAGGTGGAGACGGAGTTCACGCTCGAGGCGGCCGGCGCCAAGGGGGTGATCCCGGCGATCGAGAAGACTCTCGTGACGAGCAGCCGTGCCGACGTTGTGCTCGACCTCTCGGGGGCGGCCGCCGGGTCCTACGATCTCGTCGCTCGCTTCGGCGAGCTCGAGGCGAGACTGCCCGGCGCCTTCGAGATCGTCGAGAGCCGCACCGGACCGCTCCTCGAGGTGGAGATCCTCGGCGCGGACTCCTGCCGGCGCGACAGTCCTTCCGAGCTCGTCGTGAGGTACCGCAACGCGGGCGATGCGCCCCTGCCGGCGCCGCTTCTGCGCCTCCGCGCGTGGAGGCTCGCCGAGGATCCGGCCGAGCCCGGCGGGATCCTGCCCATCGATCCCGGCCCCATCGCCCTGCGTCTCGAAGGCGACATCGAGCTGGAGCAGAGCGAGCTCCTCTTCCTGGCGATCCACTCCGGCGGCGTTCCCGGCTCTCTGCCTCCCGCGGCGGAAGGCGAGCTCCACATCTTCTTTCGCTACGGCGAGTGCGCCGGCTGCAGCCTCCGCTTCGACGTGGAGGTGTTCTCGCCGAGCCGGGAGGACTTCCTTTGCTGGGACGAGCAGCCGCTGCCGCCGGGAGTGAGCCCGGAGCACTGGCACGAGACGTGGCCCTGCCTCTCGGCGCTCCTCGGGGCGACGTGGCGGGAGTACGAACTGAGCCTGGGGAGCATCGCTCGGTCCGTCGCGTACCGCGGCGGCCATCCCTCCTCGCTGCGGCATCTGTCGAAGTTCGCGTACCGGGAAGCCGCGCCCTTCATCCCGAACCGCGCCATCCTGGGCGAGCTGCTCTCGGACTTCACGCGCCAGCCCCTCCCGCTCTGGGCCGTGGGCGCCTTGCTCGGCGGCGATGCGCGGGCGCTCTCGAGCACCGATTCCCGCGGGACGTTCTCGCTGGAGGGCCTCGAGGCCGAAGCCGGCTACGAGATCCTCGCCCAGAACCTCCGGATCACGGGCTGCCGGGGATGCGTCGAGGGCAGCACGGCGTGGGTGCCGCGGGCAGCGGACGTCCTGAACCTCGAGCTCTACGGCACGTGGGAGTGGAACGACCTACCCGCGGAGTGCGCGGAGTGTCCGAGCTTCTACGCGCCTGGCGCGATCGTCGAGATGCCCGAGGGCCTCTTCGCCAGGGTCGCCTCCCTGGAGCTGGCGATAGGCGCCGCCGTCGACCCGAACGAGAAGGAAGGGCCGGGGATGGAGGATCTCGCGCCCGTCGCCGCCGGGCAGGAGATGGTCTACACGGTCTTCTTCGAGAACGAGCCGTCCGCCAGCGCTTACGCCCACGTGGTGGCGATCGAGGACATCTTCGAGGAGACCTTCGATGTGACGAGCGCGCGGCTGCTCGGCTTCGGCTTCGGGGACCACTCCTTCAGCTTCGACGAGCTCGGAGACGACCGCTTCCGGGGATACGTGTCAGGCAGCGGAAGCGCCTACGCGGCGCACGCGCTCGTCGAGCTCATGGATCCCGAAGGCGAGTACCCCGAGCTCTACGTCGACGTGAGCGCAGGGATCGACATCGCCGCGCGCACGCTGCGCTGGACGTTCACCTCTCTCGATCCGTGGAGCTGCGAGATCGTGGATGGCCAGCCGGAGCTGTCGACGTGCCTCCTCCCCACGGGCGTGGAGGAGGGCTTCCTGCCGAGCAATGACGAGTCCCACCGCGGCGAGGGATTCGTGCGGTTCTCCATCCGTCCCCGGTCGGATCTGCCCGACGGCGAGATCATCGAGAACAGCGCGGCGATCTACTTCGACCTCGAGCCGGCGGTCCCGACGAACACCTACCGGAACGTGCTCCGCCGCCTGGTGCCGAGAGTCGCGCCGACCTGCCTCGTTCCGGACTCGACCTCCGGCCTCTCCTTCGACCTGGATGCGGCCCTGACCTGGCAGGCCAGCCCCGGGGCCGTGTCGTACGACGTGTACCTGGCGGAGGGCGCCGTGGAGCCGGACCGGCTCGTCGCCGAGGGCATCACCTCGACCGCGTTCCGCCCCGAGGCTCTCCTCGAGCCAGACACCCTCTACTCGTGGAAGGTGGTGGCCAGGAACGAGTCCGGCGCCATCGCCAGCGAGACCGCGACGTTCCGGACCGTCTCGGCCCTCCCCGAGCCTCCGCAGGCTCCCACGGCGACTTATCCGCCGGATGGCGCGGGGGGCGTCGCGCTCAGCCCGGTGCTCGATTGGCAACCCGCGGGCGGCGCCGAGGTCTACGCGGTGTACCTGTGGAGAAGCGCGGAGGCCTCGCGGCCCGCCGTCCCCATCGCCGCCGGGCTCGGCGAGACTCGCTTCGCCGTGAGGACGGTCCTCGACCTCGGAGTGGAGTATCGGTGGCAGATCGTCGCGCGGAACAGCGGCGGCGAGACGGAGGGGCCGGTGCTCTCCTTCACCACCGGCAGCTCCTTCCAGCGAGGCGATGCGAACGCCGACGGCGGGTGCGACCTGAGCGACGCCATCTTCATCCTGGGCTACCTGTTCCTCGGCAGCGCCACGCCGCAGTGCCTCGATGCCGCGGACAACGACGACAGCGGCCAGCTCGACCTCACCGACGCGATTGTCGTGCTGGGCTACCTCTTCCTCGGCGGACCGGCTCCTCGCGATCCCTTCGGCGGATGCGGATCCGACCCGAGCGAGGACACGCTCGGCTGCCAGAGATTTCCTCCCTGCGAGTAGACAGCCCCGGTCCTCCGCCGCAGCCCGGGGGGGACCGGGGCCGGGCGGGGAAGGGAGAAAAGCGCCGCGCGGCGGCGGGACGCGCGAAGTGCGTGAGGACCGCGCCGCGCGGCGGCGGGACGCGCCAAGTCCGTGAGGACCGCACAGCGCGGCGGCGGGACGCGCGAAGTGCGTGAGGACCGCACAGCGCGGCGGCGGGACGCGCGAAGTGTGTGAGGACCGCACAGCGCGGCGGCGGGACGCGCGAAGTGCGTGAGGACCGCACAGCGCGGCGGCGGCGCGGCCGGGCGCGGCTCTACTTCTTCTCTTCGTTCCCGAAGGCGTCCAGCAGCTTCCTGAGCTCCCGCACCTTGTCCGGATGCTCGCCGGCCAGGTTCTTCCGCTCGCCGAGATCCGCCTCCAGGTCGTAGAGCTCCTCCACCTTCTCTCGTTTCGCGTCCTGGGCATACCCGGGCACGTCGTGCTCCGCCCTGAGGTACTTCCACCTGCCCTGGCGGAGAGCGTTGTCGAGGTAGACGAAGGTGGAGCGGGCGCCCTTCTGGCTCTTGCCGAGCAGGAGGTCGGTCTGATCCACGCCGTCGATCGCGCGGTCATCCGGCACGCTGAAGCCGGTCAGGCGGGCGAACGTCGGGAGGAAGTCGATGGTGGCGAAGATCGCATCGGAGGCCTTGCCGGCCGGGACCTTCCCCGGCCAGCGCACGATGCAGGGGACGCGATAGCCGCCCTCGTAGCAGGAGCCCTTGCCGTCGCGCAGAGGTCC
>JAFGKN010000082.1 GCA_016928605.1 Planctomycetota bacterium
CTCGTTGCTTCGCTGCATCTGCTCGATCTCGGCCTTCTGCCGGATCAGGGTCTCGCGCAGTGTCCGAGCCTCGTCCGCGGCGGCAGCCTCCGATGCCATGCCCGATGCGGAGTGCGGATACCCCTCCGCATCTTCCCCGGCCCCGGCCTCTGTGACTGTCTCTGTCTCTGTCTCTGTCTCTGTCTCTGCCTCTGTCTCTGCCTCTGTCTCTGCCTCTGTCTCTGCCTCTGGCTCTGCCTCTGGCTCTGGCTCTGGCTCTGGCTCTGGCTCTGGCTCTGGCTCGATCTCTGTCTCGATCTCGGCCTCTGCGTTCGTCTCGACCTCTGCCTCGATCTCGGCCTCTACCTCTCTATCCGCCACCCGGATCCCATCGGGCATGGGCTCGGCCGCGGCCTGTGACTCCACCGCCTCTCGCCGAGCCGCATCCTCGGACGCATCCAGAGCCGCCGCCTCGGGCGCCACGGTCGCCGCCGGAGTTGGCCCGAGCCTCCCTTCGGAGCCGTCAGTCATGCTGGACCTCCAGAAGGGTGTCGAGCTCGCTCTGATCGGTGACCGAGGCCATCTCAGCGTCCGCCGAGTCGGTCTTGAGCGGGACGATGAGGGTGACTCGCGCTCCGCCGCTCTCTGCTGGAAACGGGCTCCGGATCCTGATGTCGCCGCCGTGCTCCTGAACGAGGTGGCGGGCAACCGTGAGCCCCATGCCGGCGCCGGGCACCTGTCCCGTCCCATGACGGTCGACCTGGTGGCCCACGTAGAAGACGGACTCCAGCTCTTCGCGGGGGATTCCCGGTCCCCGGTCGGTGACGTGGACGTGCAGGATCGATCCGGATGCCTCCGCCTCGATATCGACTCGCGCGCTCTCGGGCGAGAACTTCACCGCGTTCTCGATGACGCGGTACAGCGCATCCGTGAAACGGCTGATCCGCACGGTGATGCCGGGGGCGTCCTCCGGTATCGCGTTGACGACCTCGACGCCTTTGGACTCGATCAGGGAGGCGGCGCGGTAGATGGCGTTCTCGGCGAGCTTTCTGGGGCTCACGAGCTGGGGCATGTCGGAGATGCCCGTCGATCGGATCTCGAGGGCCGAGAACTCGACAAACTTATCGAGCAGGTGGCAGAGGAGTCCGGAGTTCCGGTCGATGTCGTCGAGGATCTCCTGGCGGAGGGCAAGGTTGTCGAGATTCTCGTGGAGGAGCGGAAGATTGGCCTCGATCACCGTCACTGGAGTGCGGAGCTTGTGAGCGACGTTGCCGATGAACTCGCTCTTTAGTCTTTCCAGCCGGTGGATCTCCGTCGCATCCCTCAGCGTGATGACGAAGCCCCGTGGGTCGCTCACCTCCCGCGGGTAGACCGAGATGCGCCCGCTCAGGTTGCGGGTGGAGGCGGCAGGAGGAGGATTCCCCTTTCTGACCAGGTAGAAGCTTGTCCCCATGTCGCCGGCTTCCTGCAGGAAGTGCTCGGGACGGGGCGTGCTGTCGAAGTCCGCCAGCAGGTCGAGGAAATGTCGGCCGATCGGATTCCGGTTCTGCAGGCCGAGGAGAAGGACAGCTCCGATATTGCAGTCGGTGACCTTCAGCTCCTTGTCGGTGACGAGGATTCCGTCGGTCAGGCTGCTGAAGATCGCCTGGACCTTGCCCCGCTCGGCATTGATCTCCTCGAAGAGGACGGCGTTGGAAAGCGCGATGGAGATCTGCTGCACCGCGGGGTCGAAGAACAGGATGTCGTCCTGGTCGAAGGAGAGCAGCGAGAGCGCCCGATCGACGTAGATGACTCCGCAGATCCGGTCGCGGTCCCGCAGAGGCGCCGCCATGACGGCGGAGTCCTTCGCGATCTCGGAGACGTGGGCGACGAAGGCGCCGGTGGCGGCGAGAGCCTGCTCCAGCATAGAGGTCGAGAGGACGATCTCGGCGTCGGGGCTTTCCTCGCAGGAGCGCGCGGCGACCGATCGGAGCTGTGCCGTCGAGAGCGGTGCGGCCGATCGCTGCTCCCTCGCCAGCATGATGACGGCTCGGTCCACACCCAGCTCGGAGATGAAGAACTCGATGATCCTGCTGTAGAGCTCCTGCTTGCCGTGGATGTAGCCGATCGTCTCGTTCAGCCTCTTCAGGCGCCGCAGGTGCTGCGCCTGCGACATCGCCGACTCCAGATCGCAGGGCTCGGCCGAGGACTCGACCGCCAGGTCAGCGGCTGGCGTCCGGGCGCGCTCGCCCCGCCCCGGAAGCTCCAGCTTCTCGATGCGCACGCGCGTGCTTTCCTTGCCGGGAGCCGCGCGGGCATCCACGCGCAGGAGATACTTGCCGAGGCGGACGATGTCTCCGTGAGCCAGCAGATGGACCCTGACGAGCATGTCGTTGACGAAGGTCCCGTTGGTGCTGGCGTTGTCCCGGATGAGATAGAAGCTGCCGGCGGGCTCGATCTCCGCATGGCGCCGGGAGACGCTGGGATCCGGAAGGACGATCGAGTTCGATGGATCGCGCCCGAGGCTGAGCGTTTCCTTGCCCAGCTCGACGTCTCTGAGCTTGTCCTGGCCGTCGTAGATCTGGAGTCTAGCCATGAAGGCAGATGCTCTTCGGATCGGGTTCCCGGAATCGGCCGAATCGAGGTGTCTCCTTGACGAGGAATCCTCATCGCTCTATCGGCCGGGAGGCGGGGAAAACAAGAGAGGTTGGCGCTCCGTCCTCCTCGGTTTCCTGCGCGGCTCAGACCTCGGTGTCACGCTCCGCGCCTCGTGCCTCTCGTATCGTCCCCGTCCCCGTTCCCGAGCCGCAACCCCCTCCCGAAACCGTTCCCGATGCTCCGCTTGCGCCGAGTACAGCCGCGGCGGCTCGCGAGAGAGCGGCTGCGAGCCCGTGGCGCGGAGCGCGAGTCTCTGAACCTCGCGGGGTCTCCGCTCGCGCGCGCCCACGCCCCGCCGGGCTGGCGCCTCTCCTTACGGGAACGCTGCCTGCGCCGTGGCCGCGGTCGCCGCGGGTGTCGCGAGCTATCCGAGCTGCGGAAAGATCTTCCCCCGCACGATGGTGTGGCTGGTGCGGCCTGCGAAGGTCTGCCCCTCGAACGCGGACCAGCCGGCCCGCGTCCGCAGCCCTGATCGCCGGATCGTGGTGGGCTCTCTCTTGAGAATCGTCAGCGAGCCGCAGTAGCCGGGCTCGATCCTGCCGAGGCGGCGGGAGAGAAAGCGGCTGGCGAGTCTTCCCGGGTTTTCCGCGCAGACGCGCTGGACGTCCCGCGGGCTGAATCCCTCATCGAGGAGCCAGAAGACGAAGGCTCCGAGGGTGTCGAGGTGCGTCACGCCGGAGGCCCCTCGCTCCTTCTCCTCCACCGTGTGTGGGGCGTGATCCGTCGCCAGGATGTCGATATCTCCAGAGCGGAGCCCCTCGAGGAGGGCGATGCGGTCGAGGCGGGAGCGGATTGGAGGATTGCACTGGAGAAACTCGGGGCGGGAGAAGATCCCGATGTTGTCCTGATCGTAGTAGAGATGGTGCGGCGTCACCTCGCAGGTCACCAGCTGTCCTCGAGCCCTCGCCGCCCGGATCAGCTCGAGCCCCTGGGCTGTGGAGAGGTGGCAGATGTGGGTCTCGAGACGGTAGTTCTCGCCGAGCCGGAGCGCGAGGTCGATCGCCTCGATCTCCGCTTCGCTCGGGCGGCGCTCCGCATGAGTCGGCGCCGCCTGGCAGCGCTGCAGGACCTCCGGCGACTCCGCGTGAAACGCCACGAACTGCCCCGCATAGCGGGCGAGGGCGGCCCGGAGAGCATCCTCGTTCTCGAAGAACAGCTCTCCGACGCTAGGCCCCATGTAGACCTTGTAGGGGACGGGGAAGGAGAGAGGCGACGTGTCGGGGCCGATCCCCGCGTAGAGCAGGACATCGACCGCGCACTTGCGGGTCAGCTCCTTCTTCGCGAGGTAGGACTCATCGTCCACCGGCGGATGCGGGCAGTTGGGCATCTCGAGGAAGGCCGCGACGCCTCCGTGAAGCGCCGCATCTCCGGCGGTCTCGAAGCTCTCCTTGTAGACTTGGGAGCCGGAGGTATCCTCTCGGGCGTGGACATGACAATCGATGAAGCCGGGGAAGATGAGGAACTCGTCGCTCAGCGTCAGGTCCGCGGCGCCCCGGGGCGCGCAGACCTCCGTGATCAGGCCTGCCGGGACGTCGATCTCGATGAGCCGGCGCGCTGTCGCCGGCCGCGCGGCCTCAAGGGGGGGGAACGCAGCGGCCGTCTGTCCCTCGATGGTGAAGTACTGGCTGGCTCGGGTGATCATCGCTCGTGTGCTCTCGCGCCGGGCGCCGAGGCTCCTCGGAGACGGGCCCCTCGGCGGCGGCCTCGATCGCGCGGCTCGGAACTCGACGGTACGCCAGGGCCGTCCAGTTTCAAGGTCCAAAATCCCGAAATCGGTTTGCATTCCGGGAGCCGGGCGGATAAGAGCCTATATTCCCGTTGATGGAGATGGAGCGCGCCCGCCGGCGGCCGGCTCGGAGGGAACCCAGCCCGGGGCGCTTGGCTGCGCGGGACTGTCGGGTCTTGGCCTGCCGCTCCGTCCCGTAGCTTTCCGTTTCCTAGCCAGAGCCGTCCCCCTTCGCGGGGACCGAGTGAACCGATATGGAGCCAGATACCGATAAGGAAGCCGGCGTGGAGACCCCGGAGGAGGAGTCGACGACCCGGCGCAAGAGCCTGGGAACCCTCGCGGAGGTCGAGGTCCTGGGACCGTGCAAGCGGCGCATCAAGGCCACGGTGCCGTCGAGCGCCGTTCAGGAGCGGCTCGACAGCAACTACCAGGAGCTCGCGGCGAGCGTCCAGCTTCCGGGATTCCGGCGGGGGCGCGTCCCGAGGCGCCTCCTGGAGAAGCGGTACGGAGCCGATATCAACGCCGACGTGAAGGAAAGCCTGCTCGGTCAATCGCTGGCCGAGGTCATCGAGAAGCACGAGCTCAAGCTCTTCGGCTCTCCGAGTTTCGAGGAGGCGCAGTTCGCCCCGGGGGAGGATTTCCACTACGAGGTGGAGATCGAGGTCCAGCCGGAGTTCGATCTCCCCGAGTACAAGGGGATCGAGGTCGACGCGGAGCTCCGGCCCGTGGAGGCCGCGGAGATCGACGAGGAGCTGGAGAAGATCCGCCGGAGCCGCTCCACGCTCGTCGCGATCGAACCCCAGAAGGCGGGCGCGGACGACTTCTTCCAGGGCTACTACGAGCTCTACCGCGACGGCGTTAGGGTCAAGTCGAGAACGGAAGCCTCTTTCCGCCCGAGCCAGGGATGGATCGTCGAGTTCGAGATCGCGCAGCTCCCCGAGAAGGTGAAGAGCTGGACTCGACAGAGCGGCGAGCCTCTCGTCCTCACCGTCACCGTCCCGCCCTACTTCGCCGATGAAGTCCTCCGCGGCAAGGAGGTGGAGCTCCGGTTCCACCTCTCGGAGACCAAGGCCGTGGAAGCTCCGTCGCTCGACGAGGCTCTGGCCCAGGCGATGGGTTACGAGAGCCTCGAGGAGCTGAGGAAGGACGTCCGAGAAAGTCTCGAGACGGCGCGGGAACGAGACCGCGATCGGGCGATCGAGGACAAGATCGTGCAGCTGCTCGTCGATCAGGTTCACATCGATCTTCCTGAAGACTTTCTCAAGCGCCAGCAGGAGGCTTCGAGCGGGGATGCCGCGCCCCTCGCCGAGGCGCCGGAGGAAGACCGGATGGAGGCCGAGGCCGCCGCTGAGCCCCCGAAAAGCGTTGCATCGGGCGAGGGGGAGGCTGAAGATGATGTCGAACGGATGAAGAAGAAGCTCAAGGAGGTGATTCTCCTCGGGCGGATCGGTGACAAGGAAAAGATCTTCGTCACCGAAGATGAAGTCAACAAGCGGGTGGCCGTGATCGCCACCCTCAACCGGATTCCTCCCGCGCGGCTCAGGGAGGAGCTCAGCGAGAGCGGCCGGCTTGACGAGATGCGCCTCGCCCTGAGGACGGAGAAGATCAAGGCCTTTCTGCGCAGGAAGGCGAAGATCTCCGGAGCCGGCCCGGAGGCGAGCGGCGGCGGGAGCGCCGAGCCGGAGACGCCGGCTCCCCCGGCCGAGGCCGGGAGTCCGGGCTGATCGCGAACACCCGGGCCCGCGGAAACCGCGGCGGCGACCTTGGAAAGGACGAGAGGGGAATCGAGCAGGAGACAGTGAGGATGCAAGGGAATCTGGTCCCGATCGTCATCGAGAAAACCGGACGAGGCGAGCGGTCTTTCGACATCTTCTCGCGGCTGCTGAAGGATCGCATCATCTTCATCGGACCGGAGATCAACGATTACACGTCATCGCTCGTCATCGCTCAGATCCTCTTTCTGATGAGCGACAACAAGAATCAGGACATCAACATCTACGTCAATTCTCCCGGCGGCTCTGTGACGGCCGGCCTGGCCATCTACGACACGATGCAGTTCGTTCCCTGCGACATCGCCACCTATTGCATGGGGCAAGCCTCCAGCATGGCCGCCGTGTTGCTGGCGGCGGGCACCAAGGGCAAGCGGCATGCACTCCCGCACGCGAGGGTGATGATTCACCAGCCGTGGGGAGGGACAGCCGGATCGGCCTCGGACATCCTGATCCAGTCGCGCGAGCTGAAGCGCTACAAGAAGATGCTGATCGATATCATGGCCAGGCATACGGGCCAGTCCATCGAGCGTGTGGAGCAGGACTCCGATCGCGACTATTTCATGACGTCCGAGCAGGCCAAGGAGTACGGTCTTGTCGATGAGGTGATCGATACTCTGAAGGTACAGGAGAAGACATGACCCGCAGCGGGAGTCGCGGCAGGGGATCCACCGAGCGTTGCTCGTTCTGCGAGAAGACCAAGCACGAGGTGGACAAGCTCATCCAGGGGGGGCGTCCCGGCATCTACATCTGCAACAACTGCGTCGAGATCTGCCACTCGATCCTGGAGGAGAGCGAGCGCCGCCCGGCCGCGCCTCCGCTCTATCTGCACCAGATACCCACTCCACGCGAGATCGCCGCGGATCTGAGCAAGCACATCATCGGCCAGGATCGGGCCAAGAAGGTCCTCTCGGTCGCGGTTCACAACCACTACAAGCGGCTCCTCCTGCACGGCAAGGAGCGCGGAGATGTCGATGTCGAGAAGAGCAACATCCTCCTGATCGGCCCCACGGGCTGCGGCAAGACAGGCCTGGCCCGCTGCATGGCGCGCCTACTCGACGTGCCCTTCGCGATCGGAGATGCCACGACCCTCACCGAGGCCGGCTATGTCGGCGAGGATGTGGAGAACCTCATCCTGAAGCTCCTGCAGTCGGCCGATTTCAACGTCGAGCGGGCCGAGCAGGGGATCGTCTTCGTCGACGAGATCGACAAGGTGGCGCGGGCCACCCACAACGTCTCCATAACGAGAGACGTCTCAGGAGAAGGCGTGCAGCAGAGCCTTCTCAAGCTCCTCGAGGGGACCGTCGCCAACGTGCCGCCCCAGGGAGGCCGCAAGCATCCGGAGCAGCAGTACATCCAGGTCGACACGACCAACATCCTCTTCATCTGCAGCGGGACCTTCACCGGCGTGGAGGAGATCGTCGCGAGCCGCATCGGCAAGAAGATGATCGGCTTCAACCACACCTTCGGCTCGGCCGAGACCGAGGATACGCAGGCCCGCAAGGACCTCCTCTCGCAGGTCGAGGTGGAGGATCTCATCAAGTACGGCATGATCCCCGAGTTCCTCGGCCGCGTTCCCCTCATCGCCACGCTGGATCCCCTGTCGGAGCCCGACCTGATGCGCGTGCTCGTCGAGCCGAGGGATGCCCTCGTCAAGCAGTACCAGGAGCTCTTCCGGCTCAACGGGGCCAAGCTCGAGTTCACGGAGCGAGCGCTCAGGGAAGTGGCGCACCTGGCGATCGAGAGGAAGACGGGGGCCCGCGGCCTGCGCTCGATTCTCGAGGAGGTGATGCTCGACGTCCTCTTCGAGCTGCCCGATCACGCCGGGGAGCTCACCAGCTTCACGGTCACTCCGGAAGTCGTTCGCCACAAGACCTTTAAAAAGGGCAAGAAGACCTTCCGAAAGCACGGCCGCAAGCGGGAAACCGCCTGAGAGCGGCCTCCCCGGCAGGCGGACTGCGACTCTGATGAGCCTGTGGCCCGGCCGGCGGGGGAGCCTTGCATCCTCTCGCGGCCGCTCCTATACTACGCGGTTCCATACCGCCAGGAGTCATGCCCATGAAGCCCAA
>JAFGKN010000574.1 GCA_016928605.1 Planctomycetota bacterium
TCCAGCTCGGCCCGCGGGACCGGCGCCGGATCTTCGCGGCCGCCGTTCACCGTGCAGTGGAGAACGCCGAGGACCGGCCTCGTTTCCCCCGCGAGCGAGGAGGGGAGGTCCTCCAGCGGATTGCGGCGCACGCGCTCCTCGGCGTAGGACCAGCCGAGGAGAAGCGCCGAGCCTCCGCTCCGGCCCTCGATCTCCTCGAGGCTCCACCGGCCGCCCGCGCCCAGCAGCGTGACCTGGGGGATGTGGCGCGCGAGCCGCGGCAGCGCCTCGACGTCGTGGTTGCCGGCGACGGCGAAGACCCGGATCCCGGCCGCGACGAGCCGCTCCACCTCCCGCGCGAGGTGGCCGTAGGCCTCGAAGCGGTCATCGGTTCGGTCGACGACGTCGCCGGCCAGGATGATGCCATCCACCTCCCGCTCCATGGCGAGGTGGGCGGCGATGCGCCAGGCGTCGGCCACGCGGATCTCTCCGAGATCCGCCGGCACGCGGCCGATGCGCCGGCCGAGATGGATGTCGCCGATCGAGAGGAGCTTGACGGCCATGATGGGCCTCCGGGTCGCGCTGGATTCTCGCAAGCGGGCCGAGGGAGGGGCAAGGCTTTTCGTGACCGTTCTTGCTCCGGAATCGTCGCGCCGGTAGCATCGTTTCCATGGTCTGCGCGAGGCATCTGCTCCCATCGATCTGTCTTCTCGTCGCCGTGCTGGGCCCGCCCCTCTCCGCCCAGGAGGGGCGCGCCGTCTGGCTGACGCGGTGGCATGCCACCACCGAGGAGCAGATCGTGTCGTGCCTCGACGGCATGTCGGCGCTCGGGGCGAACATGCTCTTCTGCCAGGTCTACGGCGATGGCATGGCGCTCTACGCCTCGAGCCTCGTGCCGCGCTCGCCGCTCGTCGCGGCTGGGTTCGACAGCCTGGCTGTCGCCGTCGAGGAAGGGCATGCCCGCGGCATCGAGGTGCACGCCTACATCAACACGTGCAACGTGTACTCGGGAGGGCTCGGGACGCCCGACGATGCGCGCCATCTCGTGCGCGCGCATCCCGAGTGGGCTGTGGTCGATGTGAACGGCCGGTCCGACATCGAGAACGTCGGCACGGCCGACGCGATGGTCTTCTTCTGCCCCGAGTGGGAAGGCTTCCGGGCGCATTGCGCCGCCGTGGCGAGCGAGATCGTCGCGAACTACGACGTCGACGGGATCCACCTCGACTACTCGCGCTTCCCCGGCGGGACGGCGCGCTGCTTCTGCGAGGCCCACGTCGAGGGTTTTCGCGACCGGTTCGGGAGGGACCCGGAGCACTCGGATCCCGACTTCATCGAGATGCGCTACCAGAGCATCGAGCGGCTCTTCGCAGATATCTACGATGCCGCGACGGAGATCCGGCCGCTCATCAAGGTGTCCGCATCGCTGGCCACTTCCGGCGATCGATACTTCCAGGACGCGCAGCGCATCCTCGAGGCGGGCAAGCTCGACATCGGCGTTCCCCTCTGCTACACGGACGACCTCGGCGCCTTCACTTCCTGGATCCGGTCGTTTCACGAGCTCTCCGGAGGCCGCCACGTCTTCGCCGGCATCAACGTCGCCACGAGCGGCGCCGGGCTCGGCGGACAGATCGCGGCGGCCCGCGATGTGGGCCTGGAGGGGCAGGCCCTCTTCACGTGGAGCACGATCGACGCCGCGGCCGAGGCATCCATCGCCGCGCTCTACGCGGACGCCGCGCAGCCTCCCGCCATGCCGTGGAAGGACGGCACGCTGGACACGGTGTCCCCTGTCATCTCGGGCGTGGCCGCCAGCGGGATCCTCGCCGATGAGGCCACCGTGCGCTGGCACACGGACGAGCGCGCCGAGGGCTGGGTCGAGTATGGCCCGAGCTCGGCGCTCGGCTCGACGGCCGCCGGGGCCAGCCAGCTCTTCGATCACGCGGTCCGCCTCACCGGCCTGACGCCCCTGACGACGTATCACTTCCGCGCCGCGGCGTCGGATGCGGCCGGCAACACGGCCAGGTCGCCGGTGGCGACGTTCCGGACCGCGAGCGGAGGGCCGGTCGTCGTGACGGTCGACGACCGCGATGAAGGCTTCACGAACGGTGGGCCGTGGAGCTCCGGAAGCTCTCCGGGAGGAAACGACGGCGACTACCTCTTCTCGTCGGACCAGCCCGTCGCGACCGCCTGGGCGGAGTTCCGGCCGTTTCTCCCGCGGCAGGGCGATTACGAGGTGTCGATCTGGTACGTGGCGGGCACCAACCGCGTGACGGACGCTTCGTTCACCGTCGTGCACGCCGATGGCCATGATGACTTCTTCGTCGACCAGAAGCAGAACGGACAGCGCTGGAATGTCCTGGGGACGTTTCCGTTTCTCGCCGGAGCGGAGGGCTACGTCCGTCTCACCAACCAGGCCAGCGGCGGAGACGTCGTCATCGCGGATGCGGTCCGCTTCGAGCTGATCTCCGGCGAGCCGAGCTTCATCCGCGGCGATGCCAACCAGGACGGCAGGGCCGACATCTCCGATGCCGTCGCCATCCTCGGCTATCTCTTCCTCGGCAGCGCCGAGCCCGACTGCTTCAGCGCCCTGGACGCCGACGACAGCGGCCATCTGGTGCTGACCGACGCGGTCTATGTGCTGAACCGGCTCTTTCTCGGCGGCGCCCCCATCCCGGATCCCCATCCGGAGTGCGGCGCGGATCCCAGCCCCGATGGGCTCTCCTGCGGAGCGTTTGCGCCCTGCGCGCGGTGACGCCGCCGTCAGAGCGACCAGCCCTCGCGATAGGACATGGCCAGCGCGCGCTGCGCATCCTCGCGGCCGGGGATCTTCATGGCGATGGGATCGTACTCGATCTCGCCCTCCACCTGCGTGGCGGCGTTGCCCAGGAGCACGAGCTCGGCGAGCGGGCCGGCGTAGTCGAAGCTCGACATGGGGGCCGGGCCGCCACGGCAGGCGTCGAGCCACTCGCGCTCGTGGCCGCGCGAGCGCGGCAGCGCCCTCGGGGGGCCCTCGAAGCCGTCGAACTCCTTCGCGGGCAGCAGTGAGAAGCTCGCGTTGTGTCCGGTCGCGTGGATCATCCCCTTGGCGCCGACGAGGAGGCAGCCGGCGTGGTCGTGCCACTTGCGCTCGCCGGCGTCGCCCCAGTCGAGCGGGCGATGCATCAGCTTCTCGATGCTCTCGCGCGGGCCGGGGGCCTGGCCAGGACCGTTGTACCAGTGGAGCACGAGCGGCGGCAGCTCGCCGCGGGCGGGGATCTCGTAGCGGATGATCTCCCAGCGGGGGAAGGAATCGCGGTGGATGCCGGAGACCTCCGCGCGCAGGCGGAGCGTGCGCTTCGGAGCCGGGCCGGCGCCGCCGGCGGCCTTCTCTCCCTCATCCTGCGGCGTCCAGAGCGAGTCGATCCGCAGCGCCTTGAAGGGGAGGTTCATCGTGTGGGACGCCCAGTTGCCGAGCTGGCCGGTGGCGAAGTCGCGCCAGCCGTGCCAGCGGAGCCACTCGGTGTGGAAGGGCCGCTCGCGCGCCGGGCCGAGCCA
>JAFGKN010000083.1 GCA_016928605.1 Planctomycetota bacterium
ACTCCTACGGCGCGAGACGGACGCCGGCGCGTTCTCCTCGCCGCAGGCCATCCTCGCGGCGGACATCGACGGCGACGGGCTTCTCGATATCGTCTCGGCCGAGAGCGGCGATGCGGCGGTCGCGGTCTACCGGCGCGACCGGGCCGGCGATTTCACCGCGGGCGCCGACGAGATCGCGGGAGCGGCGCTCCTCTCCCGGCCCTCGGCCCTGGCCGCCGCCGACTTCGACGCGGACGGCCGGCTCGACGTGGCCACGCTGAGCATCGACGCCGATGCCGATCCCGCCGAGGTGAACGCGGTCATCCTCTACCAGCGAGCGGGCGGCGAAACGGAATCTCGTGTCGTCGACCTTCCCGGCGGTGCGGGAGCGGGAGATGTCCCGACGCCTCTCGCTCTGGCCGCCGCGGACATGGATGGCGATGGGCGCGCCGACCTCGCCGTGGCGGACGTCGACTCGGGCGCGATCCACGTCCTGCTGCAGGACGACGCGGGCGGATTCGGCGCGCGGGTGACGACGCTCACGCAGGACGGTCTCCAGGGGCCGGAGACGCTGGCGCTGGCGGACCTCGACGGCGACGGCCGCACGGACATCATCACGGCGGGCCGGACCTCCGACGCGGTGATCTGGTTCCGCCAGCTCGCCGGAGGGGCTTACGCCGCCGCCGCGACCCTCGAGCCGGAGACCTCGGTGGTCCTCGATGGCCCGATCTCGGTCCTGGCCTGCGATCTGAATCGCGATGGGCGTCTCGATGTGGTCGCCGCCGGCCACGTCTCCGCGAACCTGGTGGTCTTCTACCAGCAGGAGGCGGGGACGTTCGCCATGGGCGTTGAGATTCCTCTACCGGAGGGGCCGAGCGGCATGTCGCCCGTGCAGGTCGTCGCGTGCGACCTCGACGGGGATGGCGATCTCGACCTCGCTGTCGCGGGGCTCGGTTCTCCCTCGCTCCTCACGGTGATCCAGACAGCTTCGGCGGTTTTCGATGTCCAGGCCGTCACCGAGGGGCTCGATGGGTCGATCGCCACCGCGCTCGCTGCCGCCGACCTCGACGGCGACGGCCGCGTCGAGATCGTCCTGGCCGATGCGTATCAGCACGACCCCTCGGTCCACATCGTGCGGATCGGGGCGCAGGGCGAGGCGGCGGAGGTCCGGACGCTGCGCTCCGACCTCATCTCCGCGCCCGCCGGGATCCTCGTCTTCGATCTCGACGGCGACGGGGAGATGGACATCGCGACCGCCAACCGGGCCAGCGACAACGTGACCGTGCTGCGGGGGGGAAGGTGATGGGCTCTTCCCCGCTGGAGATGCTGATGAGCAGACGGCTCCACCGGCCGCGGGCGGAGCGAGGGCTCGCGGCGCTCTTCAAGAACATATTGATGACCATCGGTTCGGGAGGATCGAACATGCAGCTCGGAGCCTCGAGAGTACGACCGGCGATCGCCGGCGCGGTGATCATCATCCTCGCCGCTGCCGTCTCGGCTCAGGAGACCGGATTCAGCGAAGTCTTCGAGTCGCCCCGCGATCTCACCGCCTGCCAGATCGGCTACGGCGCCGAGGGCCGCGTGCGCCTCACCTGGTCGAATCCCGAGAGATTCGATGCCGTGGCGGCGTTCATCGACGCGGAGCACGTCCCGGTGCACATCGACGGCGCCTGGGGACGCGTCGTGGTCGGCGCCGCGCCCGGCCCCCATGAGCTCGCCGTCCAGGGCTTCGTCGGGGACTGGACCTCGGAGCGCGCCACCGTCGACTTCGAGGTGCTCGAGACCTCGCCCATCCCGGAGCCGGTCGCCGGCGTGACCTGCGAGTACATCCCCTCGAGCGCCGGCCGGCTGCTGATCGACTGGACCGACGGGCCGGATGCGGACAAGTGGACGTTCGGAGAGGTGCGGATCGGCGGATCGGAGAATCCCGTCGACATCGTGACCTTCAGCAAGGACGATCCACGCCCGATCCAGGTGGACCTCGAGGGCCGGCCGCTCGGCCTCGTGGAGATCGCCTTCGCCGATGCGCTCTGCTACTTCTCCGATCCGATCGAGCTCGAGTGCGTCCAGCTCCAGCCGACGTTCCGCCGCGGCGACTGCAACCGCAACGGGATCGTCAACATCACCGACCCGATCTTCCTCGTGAACCACCTCTTCAAGACGGGGCGGCGCTGGCTCTGCGACGACGCGTGCGACTCTGACGACAACGGAGTCATCGACCTCTCCGACGCGATGGTGATCCTCGAGTACCTCTTCCGGAGCGCCGCTCCCCCCGCGGCTCCCGGACCGGACGCCTGCGGCGTCGACCCCACCCCCGACGCGCTGGGAGGCTTCTGCGCGGACATCTGCCCGTAGGCTCTTGACTATCTGCCGTTTTTTCTCTCCAGCCGGCGGCGATGAGCTGATAGGCTTCAGGTACTTGGGTCCGTTTCGGTTTTCAGCGGCATCCCGGACAGCCTCGGAGCAGCGCTGCGCCGCCGCAGCGCTGTGAGGCCAGTGTGCCGCGAGGATTCGAGATGCAGAGATGGACGTGACAAGCAA
>JAFGKN010000575.1 GCA_016928605.1 Planctomycetota bacterium
GCCAGCTCGCGGACCTTCCGGTCGCGCTCCGGGCAGCCGGCGAGGCCGCTGGATCGATTCGGCTTCGATCCGACGACGGTCGCTCCCTCGCGCACGAGCTCCTCGATCTTCCCGAGGACGTCGAGGTCGATGTCGTCGCGCTCCGGCAGGGCGAGCAGCGCGTAGCTCATGCCGCCCAGCAGCGCGATGCGGCCGTCCTCGCGCACGCTCATCCGGGTGAGGATCACCTCGCGGTTGGCGACGTCGTAGTCGTATCCGAAGCCGAGGGAGGGATCGACGTGCTTCGGCGGCACGAAGTTGTAGCCCTGGTCGCCGTAGTAGTAGCAGACGTCGCCGGCGAACAGCCCCTGCTGCAGGAGGAACGAGCAGCGCGCGAGGTAGTCGATGAACGCCCCGGCCTTCGGCCACCAGATGAGATTGGTGTTCAGGTGCGTGCCGGCGAGATAGACCCATCCCGGCTTGCCGGCCTCGGGGGGGAGGTGCGAGGCTGTGTGCCAGACGAAGTGATTGGCGCCCTCGCAGAAGGCGCGGTCGGCGGAGGGCTTCAGGTCGAAGGGGCCATCCTGCCAGTGATGCATGCTCGTGAACGCTTCCATGTGGACGCGCCGCTTGCCGTAGATGTGGGCGGCACAGGCGGTCTCCTTGACGACCCAGAGCGCGCTCGCGTCCGGCCTCTTCGGCCAGAATTCGCCGCGGACCTCGTCGATGGCTCCCAGCGCCTTGAGCGCATCGACGGGCACCTGGTGGATGGGAGGGCCCGGGCCGCCCGCCTCGGACTCGATCCCCACTCCTGCCGCGTGCGCCGCGTCCACCGCAGCGCGGTAGTACGCATCGACGAGCAGATCGCCGAGCGTCTTGCGGTAGTCGTAGAGGAATCGCTCCGTGATTTCCTCGCTGATGACGATCTCCCCCGAGAGGGCCGGCAGGTACGGCGCGAGCTCGTAGCCTCGATAGTGACGGAACCACCGCGGCAGGTCGGGAGTCCAGATCGGCCCGCGCACCTCGTAGCTGGCGAGGTAGAGCTGCGCGAGGCTCGTCTCGCCGAGGTCGCCCAGCCTCGACTGCAGCCTGCGGATGACGTGGTCGAGGAAGACGCGCGTGGCCTCGCGGCTGAGGTGATCGGTCGCCAGGCCATCGGAGTTCGGGCTGGGCACCTTGAGCCGCTCGCCCGTGTTGAGACAGACGCAGCGCAGGACGGCCCAGCGCCCCGGCGGCACCTTCCACCGCAGGCGTCCGTCCTCCTGCAGGCGGCCGGTCAGGTCGATGATCGATTCGAGCGTCTCGATGAGCACCGGCGGCGGTCCGGCCGACGACCAGCTCCCTGCGGGTCCGGAGCGGGCGCCGTCGTGGATGTTCTCCGCCGTCCAGTCGCGGTCGTGACCCAGCGCGGATCCGCAGCGGACGAGCACAGCGCCGTCGCGGCTTCGATCGGCGGCGTGCGAGGCGACGACGTTGATCCCTTCCCTGTCGAAGAGCTCGAACTCGCCCAGCTGGACGCGGTCGAACTTCTGGTTGTGGCCGCTCTCGATCCGCAGCCGCGCGTAGCGAGCCTCGACCGGCGGCAGCTCGAAGCGCTGCGGATCCACCGTGGGCTCGAGCGAAGCGCGCAGGACTTCGCGGAACTCCCCGTCGGTCGATCCTTCGGCGGAGACGGCGATCGAGAAGTCCCTGGTGAACAGATGCAGGTCGCCGTGCGTCTTCGGATCATCGCTCGCCGTGTTGCAGAGCACGGCGTGGTCGAGCGTGCGAAGGCCCGGCGGATCCAGCCGGAAGACGAACTCGTGCCCCGGAAGACGGGTCCCCGCCGGAAAGGCGAGCACCGCCACGTTCTTCTGAAAGGCCGGCTGCCCGTCCGGCTGTCGCGGAGCTTTCGCCGGGATGGGCGGCATCGGCAGCACGTCGTCGTGCTCGCGCGGCCCGTCGATGGTGATCCGCGAGGTGAAGAGCCCCATGCTGCCGTGGCGGGGCTCGACCCACGAGCCTCCCATGTCCCAGCTGCTGGCGACCGAGAGCTGAACGTCCATTCCCAGCCGCCCCGCGGCGCGCACCGCATGAGCGATGTCGTCCGTCGAGCGGTCGCTCAGGAACGGAGGTCCCGCCGGGGGCATCGCCTCCTTCGCGCCGCGGGCGCCCATGTCGAAGATCAGCACGCCGCGGATCCCCGCATCGTGGAACGCCTGCAGCTCGCGCTCCACGTGGTCGCGGTTCACGTAACCGTTCAGCCAGAGCCAGTATGTCGAGGGCCGCGCCTCGCGGGGCGGATCGCGGAAGCCCGCGAGAAGCGGATCATCATCGCTCGGCGCGTTCGACTCTGCGCTGATCGAGCCCGAGAGGATCGCCAGGATCACGGCCCGGAGAAGGATCTCGGGAAGGAGGCGGCGGCCGCGTGGTCTCATGATGTTCCCTTCGATGGTCAGTCTGTCAGTCACCTGGTTGGATGAGGCGGCAGATCGTGTCCGCCGCACAGAATTCGCATCGGATCCTCACATCGGCTCGTGCGGCGTCACGATGACGCTCTCGATGCCGAGCGTCGCCGCGATCCTCGCGAGGGTCGCCGCGCGATGTCCCACTCCCAGCGCGAAGTGGTGCGTCGGACCTTCCGCCACCCACCGCTTCAGGAACGTCCGCACATCCGGCTCGAAGTAGCCGCGGGTGCTCGTGTTGCCCGTCGGGGGGATGGGCCCCTGCACGCTCTCGCCCTCCGC
>JAFGKN010000576.1 GCA_016928605.1 Planctomycetota bacterium
CTCCTACCTCCGCCCGCGGCCTCCGCCGCCATCGCCGCGCAGCGCCCTCTCGGCCTCCTGGCGCACGCGGCCGCTCGCATCCTGACGCGCCTTCTCGAAGATCTCCTTCGCCTGGTCGCGCGCGAACCAGCTCAGCGTGCGGATCGCCTCCACGCGGGCCCTCTCGTCCCCGCCGCTCAGGGCGCTCTGCGAGAGGCGCTGGATCTCCTGCTGGTACGGCTGCGAGTCGCCGAGGCCTCTCAGCGCGGTGATGAGGCGGAAGCGGTGGCGGCCGGGGTCCTTCTCGTACATCTGGCGGAGCTGCGGGATCGCCTCCTTGGCGCCCAGCTCCCCCAGCGAGGCGATCGCCTCCCCGCGCACCCTGTCGTTGGGATCGCCGAGCGCTCCGAGGAGCACGGAGGCGGTCTCCGGCGTCTTCAGCCGGCCCAGCGAGTCGGCCACCATCTCGCGCACGCGATCGTCCGGATCGCCGAGAAGCTGTGCCACCGCCGCGGCGGAGTCCCGATCGCCGAGCCGGACGATGGAGTTGACGACTTCCCTCCGCACGGCCGGATCCTCGTCGCCGAGCATCTGCCGGACGAGCGCGAGCGACTCCCGGTCCTCGATGTCCGCGAGCGTGTCGAGAGCGGCGAGCCGCACCCGCGGATCCATATCGCCTAGCATGTCGCGGATGGCCTGCCTCGCCTCGGGATCGCTCTGGGCCAGCCTCTCCAGGGCGAAGATGCCGTCTCGGCGCAGCGCGGCGCTCTCGGACTCGAGGAAGTTGTATCCCCTCTGGACCGGATCCTCCTCGAGAGCCCGGATGCGCCTCTCCATGTCGTCGAAGCGGGCGAAGAGGCGCTGCAGGTCTCTCTCGAGCGGCGACGCCTCCCGGGAGGCCTCGTCCGGCTCCTCCCCGGCCTCCGCGGCCCCGGTCTCCGAGCCTGCACCGACCGGCAGCAGCGCCGGCGGCAGGTCGCCGAGCGCCTCCCGCACGCGCAGGCTCAGGCTGTCATCCAGGTGCGCGATGCGATCCTCGAGATCGCGGAGCGTGAACTCGAGGCTCTCGATCTCCGAGGGCTCGACGCCCCGCGGCAGGACGAGGCGGGTCAGGATCAGGCCGAAGACGAGGACGGCCATGCCGACGGCCACGAGCAGGGTCTGCCGGGTCATCTCCTCTCCTCTCCATCGGAAGGGTGGAAGCGGGTGCCAGGGGCTCGCCGGGGCCCCGGCAGGACTCGCCTTCAGCCTACCGCCGCCGGCCGCGCTTCGCGAGGTGAAAAAGCGCCCGGGGCCGCGCCCGGCGCCGCGGCAGCTCTCGAGCCGGAGCGAGCGCGCGACGCCCTTTCCATTTCCGGTCCTCCGGGCCGTGGAGTATCATGGGAGACGCCGTCAGAGGTCTCTCCGGCGATCCCCCGCCAGGGGTTCCGGAAGCGAAGAAGAGCGCGGGCGGGCCACTCCGGCCCGCCGAGGGTTCGAAGGAGGTGTTCCATGAGTCTTCGCTGCACGAGAGCGATCACAGCTCTGGCCGTCATCGCAATCATCGCCTGTGCGGGCGCGCCCGCGCTCGCGAGGGGAGGATGGCCGGACATCCCCGCCGTCTACTGCTACGAGGCGGACGAGGGGGAGGACGCCTACGTGGGCAGCTTCGATACTCCCGGCTGCCTCGACGGCGAGTGGTGCCGGTCGAGCAACTCGGACCAGTGGGACGGGTCGACTCCGGAGCCCGGCGACGGCGCGCCGGGAGGCATCATGGTCGAGCTGGTTCCCGATGAAGGGGAAGACGGCGGCGATGCATCAGTTCTCACCATCGAGGACACGGGGGATCCGCGCAACTTCACCCCCTCCTATCCGGATCCCGGCAACCGGAAGCTCTTCCTCTGGCGGGACACATCGGACGAGCTCGACCTTGCCGCCGGCGTCACGCTCGTCGCCCGCTGGCGCCTGAGCCCGGAGGCCTGGTCGACGGAGCTCTGGGGCACCGAGCCGAACGGCACGTACCTCCACGACAGCAGCAAGGGGCAGATCGGCTTCGTCCAGAAGCGCGCGGCGGAGGGGATCCTGCCGGCGACCCTCGCGTTCGCCATCACGGACAACGGGAACCTCCAGTTCGCCTACCCCGCCGCCAACAATCCTTGCACCGGGGCGGCGCCTCCGGACGAAATCTGCTTCGACGTCGACGAGTTCGACTGGGTGACCGTCTGGATGGCGGCTCAGGAGACCGAGCTCGGGACGGTTCGGGTCTCGCTCTACCTCAACGGAGACGGCGAGCCGGCGCTCGAGGACTTCGAGTTCACCCCTCCGAATGACTCCGAGACGACGACAGGCACCACCGCGAGCTACATCCTCATGGCCCTCGGCTCGACGGGGCAGAACGGGGCGATCCAGGTCGACTACCTCTGCGCGGCCGAGGGCTTTCTCACCCCGAGCGACGTGAGCGAGGACTGCCCCGTCCTCGCGAGGGCGACCGCGCAGGGAAAGGACATCGTGCTCACCTGGGAGAACCGCGCATCGGAGCCCACGGCGCTCGACATCCGCCGCGACGGCTCGCCGATCGCGACAGGCATCGAGGCCGCGTCGCAGACCTACACCGACCCCGCCGTCCCGCCGGGCCTCCACGACTACGAGCTCGAGTTCACCGTGCCCGGCGTGACCTGTACCCCCCTCCGCGCGTCGATCGACACGTGCCCGAAGGCCCTGAGAGCCATCGCGGCTCCGACGGGGGTGATGCTCACCTGGACAAGCGGCGCGGAGTACGACGGTCTGAGCGTCTCGCGGGGCGGCGCCGAGATCGCGAGCTTGGCGGGTGACGCGACGAGCTATCTCGACGAGACTGCGCCCTCGGGCGTCCTGACCTACTCCGTGCTGCCGGCGGCTGGTTCCTGCACGCCGCTGGAGGCGACGATCGACTACACCGCGGTCCACGTCGGCTCCGGAGACTTCAACAGCGCCCCCGCGGACTGGGCCTACATCCTCGATCCGCCTCCCGATGCGGATCCCGAGGACTGGCTGCTGCACGATCCGGCGGCCAACGTCGCCGCCGACCTCGACGGGGAGTGGTCGAGCGGCAACGGCTCCGACTCCTGGGATGGATCCGCTCCCGGCGAGATCGGCGATCCCGCCCTCGACGTCGCCGGAGTCGAGGATCCCTCGAGCGCGGCTCCCGGGGGCATCGGCCTCGTGACCGATGGAGACGTCGGGGCCCACCTCTTCGAGGACACGGGGAACCCCACGACCGCCGGCTGGCTCGATCCGTCGAACCGGAAGCTCTACCTCTGCTACGACGTGGGGCGCGCGCTGGTCGACTCGTCGCTGCGCAGCCTCGTGAGCGATGGCCTCACCCTGAGGGCCCGGCTCCGCCTGACGCCCCCCGAGCGGGCGGTCGACGTCACGGACGCCCCGAACGGCCACACGCTTCATACCGACGGGAAGGGCATGGTCGTCTTCGCCCACGACGCGGACACGACCGGCGCCGCCCAGGACCAGAGGATCGGCCTCGTTCTCGACGTCCATCCGACGCTCCCGGGCGCCGGCGTACTCACGATCGGCCAGGCGGATGACGACCGGGGCGACGGGCGCGCGGCGAGCTCCATCGTCGTTCCGGTTCCGGATCCCACCGAGTGGCTCGACATCTGGATGACCCTGGAAGATGCGGACGGGAGCGATGCGACGCCGGAGCTGCTCCTGATGCTCTACCTGAACGGATCCTCGGAGCCCGCCCTCGAGATCGAGGACTACGTCCCCAACCTGCAGGGTCCGGAGGTGACGGGCATGAGCGTCGCCAACGAGATCGCGATCGGCCTGGGCAGCACCCCTGAGAGCGCCTCCTTCGAGCTGGACCTCGTGGCTTTCATCGACGATGTCATCGCCCCCCGGGTCGGGCCCTCGCCGGACCGATTCGTGCGCGGCGATCCGGACTCGAGCGGCGTCATCAACATCACGGACGGCATCCGCATTCTCAGCTTCCTCTTCACCGGCGGCGCGCCCCTCGAGTGCGGCGACGCCGGCGACACCGACAACGACGGCCAGCTCACCATCACCGACGCGATCAAGGTCTTCGGCTACCTCTTCCTCGGCCAGGGAGCGCCGGCGGCTCCGGCCCCGTCGAGCCCGACGTACGCCGCGGCAGACTGCGGCGTCGATACGGGGGGCAGCCTCGGCTGCGCGACCCGGGCCGTGACCTGCGGCGGGACGGGGCCATGAGACAGCGGTCGCCGCCCCGCCGCCGCTCGCTTTCGAATCGAGCTGCCGCCGCTTCCGGGCCCGGCACCGATCCCGCGAGGATCCGGGCCGCCCTTGGATGAGAGGACGGCGCGGGCATATCCCGGCATGCCGCAGGCGCCCGTGGCATCGCCGCGGCATCCGCGGAGGGGCTTTCCTGTCGAGCGCGCCGCGATGTATCCTCGCGGCGCACCGAATAGCCTGCAGGAGCCCGTCATGCACAACCGGACCTCGATCTCCCTCCTGATCGTCCTTCTGGCGACCGCGCCCGCCGCCGCCCGCGATGCCGGCGCCGGCGCGTCCCGTGCGTCGGATCCGGCCGAAGCGGCGCCGCCCGCTGGTGACAGGAGCGCGGCCGCGGCCGCCGCATCCGAAGCGGCGCTCCCCGCATCGTGGCTCGAGGCGTGGAGGGATCCCCCCGCGTCCTGCCGGCCGCTCCAGATCGTCCACGGCATCGATCCGAGGAGGGCCCGAGGCGAGGGCATCGAGCAGATCACCGGCGGAGAGAAGACGCCGGGCGCGGAGCGACGCGGCATGGGGTACTACCGCGACCTCGGCCTCGGCGGCATCGTCTGCAACGTCGC
>JAFGKN010000577.1 GCA_016928605.1 Planctomycetota bacterium
GAGAAGACGTCGAGCCTTCCGAGCGAGAAGATGAGGAACATCTCGGCGGTCCAGACGCCGATGCCCGGCAGGCCGGTCAGCTGCGCGATCACGTCCTCGTCGCTCAGTGAGGAGAGGCGGATCCGGGCCAGCGGGCCGCCGTCGAAGGCCTCGGCGAGCGCCGTCAGGTAGTCGACCTTGCGGCCGGAGATGCCGCACTCCCTCAGCCGCTCGCGCCCGACGGCGAGCAGCGAGCGTGGATCGGGGTGCGGCGTCGCGGGGAAGAGCGCCAGAAAGCGGCGATGGATGGAGCGGGCCGCTCCCGCGCCGAGCTGCTGGGAGAGGATGGATCGGCAGAGCGCGCCGAACTGGTGGCGCTGGCGCCGCAGCTCCACCTCGCCCACGCGGTCCATCCAGGCTCTCAGACGGGGATCGCGCCGTCGCAGCGCGCGAGCGCCCTCGGCGAGCGTCTCCCGCGTCAGATGCAGGATGCGCCCGCTCGAGATCTCGCCCGAGGTCTCACGGTCCGCGCGCTTCATGGTCGTGGTTCCTCGAGTACAGACGTCGAACGTCGCTTCGCAGTGCGGAGATTCCGGCCGCGAATCAGGTTGCTGATCTGAGTTGCGCTCCGGCTCAGCGGCATCGTGCATCTCACCCGATCAGGAGACCTGCCCGCACCCTTTCGGTCAAGGAGGAAGAAGCCCCATCAGGAATCCAGCGCGGAGAGTCGCCGAGACAGCCTGGATCCGCTATCTTGGTGCCGGATTGCACTCTTTCTCGTGAAACCCGGCACTGACGGAGGATACAGGCATGAAGCGCGCCATCCGTTCTCGCCTGCGAGTCCGGCTGCAGGTACTCGCGATGATCGCGGCGCCATCAGCCCCGGTCCGTACGGCCTCGCCGTCGGCGACCGCTACGGGGCCGGGGGTGAGGATCCGAGGATCCCGGCCGTCACGTCGGCGCGTCTATCCTGGGGCCGGGCGGCCAAGAAGCACTTGACAGACCGGCCGGCTTATTGTACAGAAAAACGTACCAGATCTTGTACACAAGAAGGAGCTTCGATGAGGCACCCCCGACTCGATGAAGATCTCAAACCGCTGTCAGAATTCCGCGCGAATGCGGCGGCGTGCATTCAACAAGTCCAGAAGACGAAACGACCACTGGTGATAACTCTCAAGGGAAAGAGCGCGGCCGTCCTCATCGATGTGTCAGAGTACGAGACTCTTCTCGACCGGATAGATCTGCTCGAGGATGTGAGGACTGGTGAGGCGCAGATTGACGCAGGTAAGGGTCTCCCTCACCGAAAGGCTTTGGATACTGTTCGAAAGAACATCCGGCGATGAACGTCGTCTGGTCTCCGCTGGCGCTCGAACGTGTCTGCGAGATTGCCGTCCACATCGCACGAGATGATCCAGACGCTGCAGATCGTTGGGTGGTGTCCGTCTTCGAGCGCGTTGAGCGAGTGCAGGACTTCGCGAGGAGTGGTCGGCGAGTTCCCGAGATTGGACGAGTCGATATCCGAGAGCTCCTCTACGGAAACTACCGGATCATCTATCGGATCGAATCGAAACGGATCGCAATGCTCACAGTCCGCCATGGAAGCCAGTTGCTCCCTGTTGGCGAGATCCTCGATTGACTGTTTACCTCAGACATGCGAACGACGATCGATTAGAACCCTTGTCTCGGGGCATGCACGGGGTACAGTCATGAAGCGCGCCATCCGTTCTCGCCTGCGAGTCCGGCTGCAGGTACTCGCGTTGATCGCGGCGCTCCCGGCGCTCTCGACCGAGCTGATCGCCCTGCGCGCGGATTCGGGCGAGGCGGCCGGTGCGCCGCCCTGGCAGAGTCCCTACGCCGGCGAGGACGCGACGGGCGCGGACGTCATCGCGCTCTGGTCGTTCGACGCGCCCTTCGACGGGCGGGACGGGTCCGGAAACGGCCACGAACTCGCGCTTCGCGGCGATTCGCGGATCGTCGCCGGCGGCAAGTTCGGCGGGTGCCTCGAGTCCCATCCCTCGGGCGCCGGCGATGATCGGCCGCAGGGGGCGCTCGCGACGAACCACGCGGCGCTGTCGCCGCCCGGTGCCTTCACGCTCGAGGCGTGGTTCCGGCCGAAGCCCGAGATGAGCGAGCACGGCATCGCGTTCCTCCTCGACAAGAAGTACTACCACTATGCGAAGGACATCCCCCAGGCGAACCACGACTACTGCCTGTACCTCGCGCCGGCGGGCCGGGATCGGCGGCGGATTGTCGCGTACCTGGGATACGGGAGCGACTCGGCGCAGTACGTCTCGCGGGAGATCGACGTCTCTGCCTCCGAGTGGCGCCACGTTGCCTTCACCTACGACGGCAGGGGCACGGGACGTTTCTTCCTCGACGGCGAGCCTGCGGGGAAGACCGTCCACGCGGGTCGCGGCGCCATCAGCCCCGGTCCGTACGGCCTCGCCGTCGGCGACCGCTACGGGAGCATCCACCAGGGCTTCCCGGGCTGGCTCGACGAGGTGCGCATCTCGAGCGGCATCCCGGCGAGCTTCGAGGGCGGGCTCGAGCTGGAGCTCGGCGGTGGTCGCGCGGCGTTCCTCCGCATGGAGAAGCCGGCGCGCATCTCGCTCTCCCTGACGAACGGTTCCGCTTCGACGATGGGCGCCGGAGAGGGCGTCGCGACCCTCGCCGGCGTCGAGGCGAAGATCCGATGGCCCGAGCTGAAGCCCGGCGAGACTCATGTCGTCGAGCTGCCCGTCGACACCGCGCTGCGCCCGGACGCCTATCAGCTCAGCGTGGTCGCCAGCGCGCGCGCGGCCGGAGGCTCGAAGGAGTATCGCATCGACCGCGAGATCGAGGTCCACATCGCCGCCCGCCGGCTGCCCGGCCGCATGCCGGTCATCCTGTGGGGCACCGGCGGCATAGACCTCGTCGAGAAGATCGGCTTCACGCATCAGCTCGTCAGCTTGGCGGACTACGCGAGGGTCTGGTCAACCGGAGCCGCCGAGGGCGCCGCGGCGCCCGCTCGCACCGAGGAGCACGCACGGATGCTCGACGAGTATCTCGCGCGGGATCTGGGAGCCGTCGTCCGCCTGGACCCCGGCCGCTGGCTGGCGCGCGACGAGCGTCTCTTCGAGAGGTTCCGGAGGGTGGACCGCGCCGGGGATCCCTACGAGAAGAGCGACAACATCTGCGCCGCTTTCCCGGAGGTTCGTGACTACGCCTTCCGCGTGGGCGCATCGGTGGCGCGGAGCTACGGAGAGTTCCCCGCGCTCCGGGCCTCGCTCATCCACACGGAGATCCGCGACGGCACGCGCCTGTGCTTCCACGAGCACGACCGCGAGGCGCTCCGCAAGGCGACGGGGCTCGAGATCCCTCCCGAGGCGGCCGGGACGCGCGGCGTGCGGTACGCATCGATCCCGGGGTTTCCCGAGGATCGCGTCGTGCCCGACGACCATCCCCTCCTCGTCTTCTACCGGTGGTTCTGGAAGGACGGCGACGGGTGGAACGACCTGCACACCCAGGTGCACCGCGGCCTCCGCTCCGCCGGCCGGGCCGACCTTTCCGCCGGCCGCGCCGACCTCTGGACGTTCTTCGATCCGGCGGTCCGCGCCCCGAGCCTCTGGGGGAGCGGCGGCGGCGTGGATGTCATCTCGCAGTGGAGCTACTCCTACCCCGACCCGCTCAAGGTGGGCCAGGCCGCGGATGAGCTCTTCGCGATGGCGGCGGGGCGTCCCGGCGCGCAGGTGATGAAGATGACGCAGATCATCTGGTACCGGAGCCAGACCGCGCCCCATCTGCCGGAGGACGAGGCGGCGCGCGCGGCCTGGGAGAGGGAGATCCCCGACGCGAAGTTCATCACGATCTCCCCCGATCACCTGCGCGAGGCCTTCTGGTGCATGATCTCGCGGCCGGTGCGCGGCATCATGTACCACGGATGGGGATCGCTCGTCGACGCGGGTCCCGGC
>JAFGKN010000578.1 GCA_016928605.1 Planctomycetota bacterium
GCCCGACTTCCCCTCCTGATCGAGGTGGCTCTTGATGATCCCCCACCCGTAGCGCGGGCTGTTCTCCGTGCCGTCGGTGCGGGCCTTGAACGTGCCCGCGACATCCCCCCACTGCGGCAGCACGTTCTCGCTCGGCCTGACGTAGATCTCGAAAGTGAAATCATCGCCGGGGCCCATCTCGAAGGCGCCCTCGTCGTCGCGGATCTCCCCCCGGTGACCGTTCCCGTCGGCGATGTTGGTGATGGCGCGGTTCTCCGCGAAGTGCACGGCGCCGCCTTGCACCTCGAGCCCCCGCACGTCCGGATCCTCGATCGGGTCCACGAGCGTCATGTCCCGTCCGAACTCCGTCAGGTCGGGCACCCCGCCCACGTCTCCGTCGGAGTCGGGATCCTCCAGCACCCCCGGCTCGAGGTTGTTGAACTCCAGGTGCAGGATGGTGTCGGGCGTCGTGTGAAACACCTGAGAGTTTCCGGTGGCGGCCACGACCTGGACGGCCACGGAGGCCGAGTCGGTGGACCCTTCCTCGTTCTCCACGGTCAAGGTGATGGTGAACGCGCCTTCCGCATCGAGCGGCCCCAGATCGAGAGCCGCCAGTGCGCTGTCCTCGCTCCCATCGCCGTCGGTGTCCCAGCTGTAGGAGGTGATGTCGTCCGGCTCGAGGGGGATGGCCAGATCGATCGGGCACTCCACGGCCCCCGCGGGGAGCACGCTCGTCGATCCTGTCGCGTCGAGCGCCAGCACGGTTCCAGCAGGAACGATGATCTCGTCGCCGCCGAGCGGCTGGCCGTCGATCGAGATCCCCAGATCGGCCGTCACGGCCTGGGCGTTCACGGTGATCTTCAGAGAGCTCGTGGAGACCCCGCCGCCGCTGTCCGTCACCCGCAGGGTGACCTCGATGCCTTCCGGGCCGCTCGGCGAAGCGAAGGAGACCTCCTTCCGAGCATCGCCCACCTCGAAGGGCCCATCTCCGATCTTCCACTCGAACTGGGTGATGGTCAGCCCCTCTCCGGCGCTGCTCGCCTCGCCGCTGAGGAGCACGCACTGCCCGGCGACGACCACCGTGCTGCTCGCCGTCACCACCGCCTGGCTGGGGGCCTCGGGCGGCGCGGGCAAGCCGTCCCAGATCCAGAGCCAGTTGTCCTCGACTTCGTTCTCGAGCAAGGCCTTCTTCTGGATGCGCGCGGCATCGATGGCGTACCCGCTCGGAGCCGGCCGGTACGCGTTGCGCGTGGAGTCGTCCTCGCCGGTGAGCATGATGAAGCGAGCGTGCTCGTAGCCGTTCGGAGTGACGAACGACCAGTTCGGGTTGAGCGCAAACGTCTCCACCAGGGCCCCGTCGAGGTAGACGCGGACCATCTGCTCGGTGCGGTCGACGCTCGCGACGACGTAGTGGGATCCCGCGGGGATCTCCCAGGCGGCGTCGTTGCGGCCCTCGTTGTGGCCCGTCTGGATCAGCGAACCATCGGGATTCACCCCGGAGCAGACCCAGACCCAGCCGGCAGGATCGCTGCCCCCGCGCTGGATGAAGCCCCAGCCGTACCAGGCTCCGTCGGTGTCCGGATTCCCTCCGTCATCGATCAGAGTCCGGCTGTGCCAGGTGCCCGCCAGGATGCCCCACTGCTCGCCTCCGACGGCCTCGGCCCTCCTCACGTAGAGCTCGACCGTGAAGTCGTCCGTCTCCGTGAACTCGAAGACGCCTCCGTCGCTGTTGACCGCAAGCCGGGGAGGCGCCGTTCCGTTGACCCTGCTCACGGTCGTATTGGGCTGGGTCGAGGGATCGCCGGGGGGCACGTGGAAGGCGTCGTCACCCTCGCCCGCCACGAGCGTATTGGAGTTGGCCTCCACCACGGCGTCCAGCCCGTGACCCGACAGGTCAGGGACCAAGGTCCCGCTGGGCACGACGTCGCCGAAAGACCCCGGCAGATCGTTCATCTCCCAGATGGCCAGCGTGTCTTCCGTGGGCAGGAAGATCCGTCCCTCGATGGACTGCCCCGAGAGCAGCCCGCCCCAGCAAAGCACCAGAACAGCACTCAAGCAAGAAGAAGCGGCAATTCGTCTCATGGCGAACACCTCGATGAAAACCGTCAAGGACTCGACCCGGTCATCGACAAGAAGGACCATCCTCGCGCCGATCAGGGCTTTCGAGCCGGGGCCCCTGACCTCGCTCGAACCTCTCACCTTCCGGGCTCTGGAGACTCCTCCGCGGAGTCCCGGCTACCGGTACCAGCGTAGCCCCCCCCGGTCCCGAGTCAACACCCAAAGCGGAGCGGGCGCACTGCAGGTCGAGGCTCGCCGCCTCCGCCGCGGCGGGACCGATGGGCGCGTACAACGCCGCGCGGCGCTCCGGCTGAAGCTGTGCGCTCTCGCGCCGGCCATCACGAGGCGGGAGGGCGGATGATCTTCGGCGCATCGCGGTCGTCGGTCAGGACGGGATCCGAGATCACCCTCTCCGTGGCATACTGATAGCCGTACTTCACGGCATCGCCGAGGTCGAAGCGGAAGCCCTTCTGCTTCGAGATCTCGCCCGCCTTCCGGGCGAGATCGCCGCTCCGGACCTTGAGCTGGTACGGGAGAGCGATGAAGATCTTGTTCCCGCTCGATCGGACGTCGAAGATGTAGAGTTCCGCGAAGACATCCTGGTACGTCCGGACGACGGAGTCGTAGAGAGGATTGGAGTCGCGGCTCCAGACGTTCCCCACCAGGACGCCTCGAGGGCTCAGCGCGCGGCGGACGGCCTGGAAGAACTCCCTCGTGACGAGGCTCCGGGGAATGCTGTCCTTTCCGTAGGCGTCGAGGAGAATCATGTCGTAGGGCTTCTTGCACCTCTCGATGAACTTCCTTCCGTCCTCGACGTGGGCCTTCAGAAACTCGTCCTCGTAGAATCCGAAGAACTGCTTGGCGACGGTCACGACCTCGGGATCTATGTCGACGACGTCGATCTGCATCTTCGGGTAGTGCTTGTGGAGGAACATCGGGATCGAGCCGCCGCCGAGCCCGATGATCAGAGCGCGCTTCGGCGCCTCGGCGAAGGCCAGGCCGATGTTCATGGCTTGCGCGTAGGGAAGCTCCAGGTGGTCCGGATCCCCGACCTTCA
>JAFGKN010000579.1 GCA_016928605.1 Planctomycetota bacterium
CCGTTATATCGCCTCCTTCGCGCGCCTTGCCGGCGAACGAAATGACTCGCTCAAACCCTACAAGCACTTATGAAATGGAGCACTAAGGCGGCGAGGAAGGGGCGCGGAGAGGTGGCGCTGCTTCACCTCCACCCCCTGCACCCCTCCGCGATCACCTCAAGGGGCCGGCCTGTTTCAGTAGCGGTCCCGCGGCCGGCCGCCGCCGCGCCCACCGCCGCCGCGTCCGCCTCCGCCGCCGCCGCCGCCTCCTCCTCCAGCACCGCCCGAGCGCGCCTCGTTGATGCGCAGCTCGCGGCCACCGAGATCGTAGCCGTTCAAGGCCTCGATGGCGGCCCTCGCCTGTTCGTCATCCGGCATCTCGACGAACCCGAAACCTCGTGATCGTCCCGTCTCCCGATCGGTGATCACGTTGACGGACTGGACTTCTCCGTGCGCTTCGAAGGCGGCTCGGAGATCATCCTCGGTGGTCTGAAAAGACAGGTTCCCGACGTAGATGTTCATGAACGGCTCCATCAGGTCGTGGGCACCTCCCGGAACCAGGATCCTCGCTTCTAGCGAGATTCACGCGGCCCATCGGCTCCTCCCCGGCATCCGGGAGGAGTCTGGATCTCCCATCGTTCGACGATCGGGAGACCGAAGAGGAAGTGCAGGGACAAAACACAGAACAGGGGAAAGGCATCAACCGGCAACTATCCCGAGAATACGACGGATCCCGGCCGGCCGGCGCCTCCGCCGCCTGCCGGATCGGCTCCCGAGGGACCGAGGAATTCCAGGTACGCGCAGGAAGTCCTTCCCGATGCCGACCCAGGCAGTCTCCCCCAAGGCGGAAGCGTTTGCAACAACTTTCGCAGGCGTCCAGCAGCGCCGGGCGGGGCGGCCAGCCGCCTGAGGGAAGACAACAGCAGAGCCGTCCGCTCCCCAGACTCGGGCGTTTCAGGGCCGCGACGCTCGCTGGAAGGCCGAGATGCAGGCCGCTCCTCGGGACGCGGGACGTCCAGATCGAGCCGAGCCCTCCTCCGCGGGCTCTCATGTGAACGAGTTCAGGGCGCGCATGTAGTTCGCCCGCTCGAAGGCCGAGGGATCGCTCGTCGCACGGTGGCTCATGCTCCCCCGCAGCTCCTCCAGCGACGCGTACTCGTGCTCCCCCAGCCAGTTTCCGAGGTCCAGCAGGATCTCCCGGACCCGGCCGAGGCCGTTGCGCAGCAGCGTCGAGCAGACCATCGTGACATCCGCTCCCGCCATCAGGATCTTGATCACGTCCTCCGCGTTGTGAATGCCGCTCGTCGCCGCCAGATTGGCCCCCACCTTGCCGTAGAGGATGGCGATCCACCGGAGCGGCAGGCGCAGAGATGCGGATGTGCTCAGCTGGAGATTGGGGAAGATCTCGAGGCTCTCGAGGTCGATATCCGGCTGGTAGAACCGGTTGAACAGCACAAGCGCGTCCGCGCCGTTCTCATCGAGCCGCTTGGCCATGGCGGGAATCGAGCTGAAGAAAGGGCTCAGCTTCATGGCCACCGGGATCTTCACCTTGGACTTCACGTTCTTGAGGACCTCGACGTACCGGTCCTCGACCTCGCGGCCCGAGGTCGCCGGATCGGTCGGGATGTAATAGACGTTCAGCTCGAGGCCGTCGGCCCCGGCATCCTCGATCCAGCGGGCGTAGTCGATCCATCCGCCGCTGCTGACGCCGTTGAGGCTTCCGATCACGGGGATCTCCACCGCCTCCTTGAGCTTCCGGATGTGCTCCAGGTACTCATCCGGCCCCGTGTGGTACTCCTCCGCCTCCGGAAAGTAGCTGAGGGCTTCGGCGAAGCTCTCCCCGCCGTGCTCCATGAAATGGGCCAGCTCCCGGGCCTCGTGCTCCACCTGCTCCTCGAACAGCGAATGGACCACGACAGCGGCAACGCCGTTGTCCTCGAGCTGCCGCACCGATCCGACATCCCTGCAGGCAGGACCGGCCGACGGGACGATCGGGTTCTTGAGCTGAAGGCCCATGTAAGTCGTGGAAAGATCGATCGAGCTCATACGTATCGTCCTTTGCTATCCCTCAGTTTCCGTTTCCCTTGTACATCTTCTCGTACAGCTCGGAGAGGCCGGTGAAGAACTTCCAGCGCGAGTCCACGTTCTTCTGAGCCTGCTGCATGAAGGCCTGCGCCTCCTGCGGGTGCGTCTTCTGCAGCATGCGGAAACGGTTCTCGAGATAGGCGTACTCCTCGAACCGCTTCGTAGGCTTGCGGGAATCCAGCTGGAAGGGGCTCTTCCCTTCTTTGACGAGATCCGGGTTGAATCGATAGAGCAGCCATTGGCCGCTCTGGACAGCGAGCTTCTGGTTGTCCATGCCGGTACGCATGTTGATCCCGTGCGCGATGCAGTGGCTGTAGGCGATGATCAGCGAAGGACCTTCGTAGCTCTCCGCCTCGATCAGCGTCCGCACCGTGTGGGCATCGTTGGCACCCAGCGCCACCTGGCCGACGTAGACGTTGCCGTAGGTCATCGCGAGGAGCCCGAGCTCCTTCTTCTTCGCCGGCTTGCCGGCCGCCGCGAACTTCGCGACGGCTCCGAGCGGGGTGGCCTTCGACATCTGGCCTCCGGTGTTCGAGTAGACCTCCGTGTCCAGAACCAGAATGTTGATGTCCAACCCCGTTGCGATGACGTGATCTAGGCCGCCATAGCCGATATCGTAGGCCCATCCGTCGCCGCCGAAGACCCAGATGCTCTTCTTGACGAGAAAGTCCGCCAGGCTCAGCAGCTGCCTGACTTCAGGCTGGTCCTTGTGAGGCTCGAGCTTCTGCCGGAGCATCTCCACCCGCAGGCGCTGCTCGTAGATATCGGCCTCGTCCTTCTGGGGGGCCGAGACCAGGGCGCCGGCCAGATCCGCTCCGATCCTGTCGGAGAGCTTCGTCACGAGCTCCTGCGCGAACTGCCGCTGCTTGAAGTGTGTCATCGCGAAGCCCATGCCGAACTCCGCGTTGTCCTCGAAGAGCGAGTTGGACCACGCCGGGCCGCGGCCGTCGCGGTTCTTGGTCCAGGGCGTGTTCGGCAGGTTCCCGCAGTAGATCGACGAGCAGCCCGTGGCGTTGCCCACCAGCAGCCGGTCTCCGAAGAGCTGGCTGACCAGCTTCACGTAGGGCGTCTCGCCGCAGCCCGGGCAGGCGCCGGAGGCCTCGAAGAGGGGCTCCAGGAGCTGCGAGCCGCGGACAGAGTCGGTCTTGAGCGTCCTTCGATCGAGCTCGGGCAGACCGAGGAAGAACTCGTAGTTGATCCTCTCCGGCTCCCGCAAGGGCATCTGCGGCTCCAGGTTGATCGCCTTGAGGCGCGTCTCCGCCTTGTTCTTCGCCGGGCAGACGTGGACGCAGACTCCGCAGCCGGTGCAGTCCTCGGGGGCCACCTGGATCGTGAACCTGAGCCCCTCGAGCTCCTTCGCCTTCGTTTCGATGGACTTGAAGGTCGGGGGAGCGTCCGAGAGGAGCGCGGAGCCGTAGGCTTTGGCGCGGATCGCCGCATGGGGGCAGGCGATGACGCACTTGTTGCACTGGATGCAGACCTCCGGATCCCACACCGGGATCTCGAGCGCCACGTTGCGCTTCTCCCAGCGGGCTGTCCCGGTGGGGAAGGTGCCGTCGATGGGCAGCTTGCTCACCGGGAGGAGGTCGCCGTTGCCCTCGATCATCGGCGCCAGGACATCCTTGACGTACTCCGGAGCGGCCGGCGAGACGACCGGCTGGCGCTTGATCTTCGATGTGACGGCCGCCTGCACCTTGACCTCGTGAAGATTGGCCAGGGTCTGGTCGACGGCGTTGAAGTTCATCTTGACGATCTTCTCGCCCTTCTTGCCGTAGGTCTTCTCGATCGCCTTCTTGATCTCGCCGATCGCCTGCTCCGGCGGGATGACCTTGGCGATCTGGAAGAAGCAGGTCTGCATGATCGTGTTGATCCGCTGCCCCATTCCGGTCTCGCGAGCCACTTCGTAGGCATCGACGACGAAGAACCGGAGCTTCTTCTTGATGATGGTCTCCTGCAGCTCCTGCGGGAGCTTGTCCCAGACCTCGTCCGGACCGAAGGGGCTGTTGAGGAGGAAGGTAGCACCCTCGGTGGCGTACTTGAGGACGTCGTACTTCTCGAGGAACTGGTACTGGTGAACCCCCACGAAGTTCGCCTTCTTCACCAGGTAGGTCGAGCGGATCGGGCGCGGGCCGAAGCGCAGGTGAGAGATCGTCATCGAGCCCGACTTCTTGGAGTCGTAGACGAAGTAGCCCTGGGCGTAGTTCTCGGTTTCCTCACCGATGATCTTGATCGAGTTCTTGTTCGCGCTCACGGTTCCGTCGGCGCCGAGGCCGATGAAGACAGCGCGGTATACGTCGTCGGCCTCGACGCTGAAGTCGTCGTCGTAGTCGAGGCTCGTATGGGAGACGTCGTCATCGATGCCCACCGTGAAGTGATTCTTTGGGGACTCCTTGGCCAGCTCGTCGAACACGGCCTTGATCATCCCCGGATCGAACTCCTTGGAGGAGAGGCCGTACCGGCCGCCGATCACCCTCGGCGGTGTGGCGAAGGATGTCCTGCCCGAAGGGGGGCCCTCGAACATCGCGGTGACGACATCCTCGTACAGCGGCTCGCCGGCGGCTCCGGGCTCCTTGGTGCGGTCGAGGACGGCGATGGACCGGACAGTGGCCGGCAAGGCGGCGATGAAGTGCTCCACCGAGAAGGGCCGGAAGAGGCGGACCTTGATGACGCCCACCTTCTCCCCTCGCTTGTTGAGGTACTCGACGGTCTCGCCGACGGGCTCCGCCGCAGAGCCCATGATGACGATCACTCGCTCGGCATCGGGAACGCCCTCGTAGTCGAAGAGGTTGTACTGGCGTCCGACGATCGACGCGAACCGGTCCATGCACCGCTGGACGATCTCCGGTGTCTTCCGATAGAAGGGCGTGTTCGCCTCGCGCGCCTGGAAGAAGACATCGGGGTTCATGGCGGTCCCCCGGAGGACCGGCCGGTCCGGCGTGAGAGCCCGCGAGCGGTGCGCCAGGACCAGATCGTCGTCGATCATGGCGCGCAGGTCATCCATGGTCAGCTCTTCGATCTTGGCGACCTCGTGAGATGTGCGGAACCCGTCGAAGAAGTGGAGGAAGGGCACTCTGGCCTCGATGGTGGAGGCATGGGCGATGAGGGCCGTATCCATCACTTCCTGGACCGAGTTCGACGCGAGAATGGCGAAGCCGGTGCTCCGCGCCGCCATCACGTCGGAGTGATCTCCGAAGATCGAGAGCGCATGAGTGGCCAAGGTGCGGGCCGACACGTGGATCACCGTCGGGGTCAGCTCGCCGGCGATCTTGAACATGTTCGGCAGCATGAGGAGAAGCCCCTGAGACGCCGTGAACGTGCACGAGAGGGCGCCTGTCTGGATCGCCCCGTGAACGGCCGCGGCCGCTCCCCCCTCGCTCTGCATCTCGAGGACGAGCGGGATGGTGCCCCACAGGTTCGGCTTCTTCTGGGCTGACCAGAGATCCGCGAACTCGCCCATGGGCGAGGCCGGCGTGATCGGATAGATCGCGATCACCTCGCTCAGCTTGTGGGCGACGTGGGTCAGCGATTCGTTGCCGTCAACCGTCACATATCTACGAGCCATCTCTGGAAAATCCTCCCTTGTGGGATCCGTCCTGGTCCAAATCGGTATCTCGGTATCTCGGTATGAGCAAAGCGCGTACCGCACGAGAGCGCAAGCACCCCCCGCGGCGCCCTCGGCTGGAAGTCCCCCGCCTGCGACACGCGCCGGTATAGGCTATCCAGGTTTCGCGATCCGCAAAGAGGAGATTCGCAAAAAAGTCATGAAATCCCTGGAGCGCCTCGACCGAGATTCAAGCACGATTCGCGAGCGCCGTCCATCGCGAAAAAATCGCGGCCGCCGCCCATTTTTCCGCGGTGTCCGCCCCCTGCAATCCGCTCGTCCGCCCCGGCGCCGCGGGACTTCGCGCTCACGGCCATCCCGCGGGCTTCCCAGCCGCTCGAAGGTCTTCCGCGAGCCCCGAGCGAACGAGAGCAGCGGCTCCCGGTGCATCCGCAGAGATCCTCGGGCGTCTGGACGACTTCAGTCGCGGTGGACGACGAGCCGTATCCCGCCGACGCAGCCGTCGACGCCTGGCGCTCGATCGAGGTGATCGTCCTTCCGCCCCCCAGCGGTCTCCAGCGCCCCGGTGATGCAAGGCAGGACGGCAAGCTCGACCTCTCCGACGCCGTCCGGCTCCTCGGGCACCTGTTTCTCGGGTCGCCCGGGCAGGAGACCCTCCCCTGCGAGGGCCGCACCGCTTCGAGCCCCGGCCCGGGAGATCTCGCCCTCGCCGACGTCAACGGCGACGGACGGATCGACCCCTCGGATGCCGTGAGAACCCTCGGATTCCTCTTCCTCGGCCCGGAGCCGCCGGTCCTGGGCACGCAGTGCGTGCGCATCGAGGGATTACCGGAGATCTCCCGGTAGCTGCCCTGTGCGGACGTTCTGAGTCAACCTGCGGCGCCGCGGCCTCGTTCCTCCGTTGATCTCCGGCGCAATCTCCAGTCCAATCCGCGCGTCGAGGACGAGCGAGCGGCCGTCGCAGAGGTGAATGCCAGAGGACGACGGGCCCTCGCCCGTCACGGATGGGGACGCCGTGCCGCGGCCGGACCTGTTTTCCCGGCGGGCACATCTATCGCCGCCCCCATCGGCCCTCCGTCCGGCCGCAGCTTTCTGACGGGGCTGTCGGGCGTGAGGCGGTAGTCCCCGTTGGCGGGATCGACCAGTCGGGGGTCGCCGAAGCAGGAGTTCCGGTCGAGCCCCGTCTTCTCGCGGTAGCCGGTCACGTCGTCGCCGCGGATGTGCTCCCCGAAGAAGAAGCAGAGGTCGCCGGTGGGCACGAACCAGGCGTTGTAGTCCATGTCCGGCAACGGGGTCCACCCGGCGCTGTAGCGGCTTCCCCACTGGGTGGAGTTGTAGAAGACGTTGTACTTGACCTCGATCCCTTCGGTCGCAGCGTGGTTGGCGTAGAACATGAGGTGGCTGCCGTTGGGATCGGGGCGCTGGGCGTGGGACCAGACGATGCCCGCGTCGACACAGGTGTTGTTGACGAATCGGATGTTCCGCGTGCGGGCCGTCGCAGGCCTGTTCCAGTACTCGAAGGAGTACTCGCAGTTCCAGACCACGTTGTCGCGGTACGTGATGTTCTCCTGGATCGAGTCCGGACCGTCGCCCTGATTGGTCAGCGCCGCGTCGTAGACCTCCCAGATCCGACAGCCCTCGACCAAGTGGTCCCGCGCGGCGCCCCAGAACTCGATGGCGTTGCCGAACCGCACGGGACGACCGTCGCCCGTGGTGAACTGATGGCCGCCCCCGATGTAGGAGAGGTCGCAGTTGCGTATGGTCAGCCGCGCGGTGCCTCCGCCGCCGAACCCGTGAGCGGCGCCGTACCGCAGCTCGATCCCGTTGTAGACGACGTCGTGCACGCCGTTCTGGTCCACGATGTGACGCCGCAGGCACAGCTCCACGCTGCCGTGAACGTCGGCCGGGTTGCCCTCGGAGCACACGTGGACGCGCATACTGTCCGCGTCGTACCAGTAGTCGTACGGACGCTTCACGTCCTCCAGCTTCCAGCGCTTCCAGCCGCAGACGCGCCCGTTGTCGAAGACGATGTTGCCCACGTCGACGTCCAGGAGGCGCGACTGGGAACACTCCAGCGCTTCCGTGTGATGGCGCCAGTCCGACCGCTGCAGATCGGCGACGACGCGCGTCGCCTTCGACGCCGGCGCGATGGTCGCCCAGACGTTCTCGCCGATCCGCTCCCAGTCTGACGCCTCATCCTTGGCCACGGAGCCGAGCAGCAGCGGCTTGGCGCCATCGCCGTAGGCGGTGTAGGTCACGGGGGCGCCTTCCGCGCCGCTTCGTGGCGCCAGCGTCCCGCGCCAGACGCCGCCCCGTCTGAACCGTACGGTGTCTCCCGGCTGCAACGCCGCGCCGCCGACGCGCTCCAGCGAGGCCCAGGCCGCGGCCGGGGAGTCGCCGGCGTTGGCATCGTTCCCGCCGGCCGCATCGACGTAGAACGTCCGCCCCGGCGCCGCGGCGGCACACGTCGTGATCAGGAGCATCAGCGCTCCCCCGAGCGCCCGTCCCGTCGCG
>JAFGKN010000580.1 GCA_016928605.1 Planctomycetota bacterium
CATCGACGCCTTCGGCATCCAGTGCTGGACGTCGATCCAGGAGAACTACGGCGCGTGCTCCTGCACGACCATGAGCCGGCTCGGCGACGAGGGATGCCCCTGCGCGTGCGAGTCCGACATCCTCGGCACCATGTCGATGCATGCCTGCATGCTCGCGAGCGGCCGGCCCGCGGGCCTGGCCGACTGGAACAACCTGCACAACGAGGACGATGAGCTGGTCAACATCTGGCACTGCGGCGTCTTCCCGAAGGCGTTCGCGAGGACGGGGCCGGTGATCGGCGTGCAGGAGATCATCGCGTCCGGCGCCGGCGTGGGCCGCGAGAACGCCGTGGGCGTCGTCGAGTTCATCGCGAAGGACGGCCCCATCACGCTCAGCCGCGTGACGCAGGACGCCGACGGGGAGTGGAGGGCCATGATGGCCGAGGGCGCTTTCGAGCACAACTCCGCCCAGACCTTCGGCGGCTACGGCTGGTGCCGCATCCCGAACCTGCAGCGCCTCTACCGCAACGTCCTGCTCGGCCACTTCCCCCACCACGTGGCGTTCACACAGGAACACGTGGCTGCAGCGCTCTGGGAGGCGTTCGGGAACTACCTCGGCTTCAAGGTCCACCACGCGAAGCAGGAGACGCCGGGGCTCTACACGCCCGAGATCCCGTTCTGACGCGCGATCAGCCGCTCAGCGCCCTCCTCGCCAGGTGGTGGATATGCTCGCCGGCGCCGGGCATCTCCGCGAGCATCTCGTACACCTCTGTCGCGGGGCCCTTCTGCCCGGCGGCCGCCAGGCTCTCGGCCAGCCGAGCGCAGGCGTCGATGAGCTGGATCTTCTCCCAGCCGTCCGCCTTGCCCGCGGCCTCCGCGAGCGGCCTGGCCGCCTCGGCGTCGCCGATCCTCGCCAGGGCCCAGGCGGCGCAGATGCGCACATCGCGGTCCGCGTCCGAGAGCGCTCTCCTCAGCTCACCGCTCGACGGCTTGTCCTCCAGCGCGCCGAGAGCCTGCGCGATCGTCGCGCGACTCTTGCCCTCCACCGTCCGGAGCGCCCGGCGCAGCTCGGCGCCGGCCCCCTCGCCGATCGCGATCAGCGCATGCGCCGCGTACTCGCACAGCGCTTCGTCCTGGAGCTGCCTGCCGAGGATCTGCACGACCTCCGGCCCGCCCGCGCACTGGAGCTCCCGGATCAGGAAGCCCTGCACATCCTTCGAGGGCTCGGCTCCGCCGATGCGCGATGCGAGCGCCTCGCAGAACATCTTCCTCTGGCTCTCCATGCCGGGCCGGCCGACGTGCAGGGCCATGGCATGGAGCGTGTATCCCGGCTTGTAGTTCTTCCCGCCGCCTGTGGCATCACGGATCATCCCGATCAGCTCGAGGATGCTCTCGCGGCCTCCCTCGAGGATCGGCGTGATGATCTTCTGCGCCGCCTCCCACGGCGGCCCGGTGAACTTGCTCTCCCTTCCAGGAGAATCGGCGGCCGGCATCTGCTCGACGAGATCGGCGACGTTCACGTTCGTGCTCGGCATGTCAGAGAGTCCTTTCTCGATGTATGGGTCTCGGGTGAGCGGATCAGAGGTGCCAGGGAGCGCGCATCGGCTGGTTCACGAGCCGGTTCGCCTCCTCGTCGCCGATGATCACCTCCTTCTCCGGGTCGAAGCGAATCTTCCGGCCGACGCGGATCGCGATGTTCGCGAGGTGCATGATGGTCGCCGTGCGATGCGCCGCCTCGGCGTTGCCGCCGGCCGGCCGCCGCGTCTTCACCGCCTCGCCGAAGCCGATGAGCGGCTCCGGATCGGGCATCTCCGCGAGCTTCCTGCGGCCCTCTTCATCCAGGTCTTCGAGGCCGACGCCGCGGGCCGCCTTGCGGCTGTACCTCTCGCCCCACTCTCCGCTGTCGAGGACGAGGGTGAATCCGTCGGCGTACTTCAGCTCGACCCATCCCCACATGCCGCACGCCTCGGGGTGGGCCGGCGGCGCGTGCGCCTCGACCTCCACCGGCGAGGTGTCGTCCTTGCCGTAGGTGTAGGTGACGGGATCCATGTAGTGCTGGCCCATGTCGCCGAGACCGCCGCCGTCGTAGTCCCAGTAGCCGCGGTGCGTGCCGCCGAAGCGGTGCCCGTGGTAAGGCCGCGTCGGAGACGGTCCCTGGTAGAGATCCCAGTCGAGCCAGTCGGGGATGGGCTGCGGCTGCGTGTTGACAAGGCCGCTCCACTCCTTGACCTTGAATCCGCCGCTGTGGATGTGGACCGCAGGGCACTCCGCGAGGAGGCCGCTCCGGATGATCTTGCGCGTCAGCTGGTCGCGGGGATTGCTCGCGCGCCCGAATCGGCCGTAGGTGCCGACCTGGAAGATCCGGCCGTACCGCTTCGAGGCCTCCGCCACGGCGCGCCCCTCGGCGATGAAGCGCGTCATGGGCTTCTCGCACAGGACGTCCTTCCCCGCCTGCATCGCGGCGATGGAGATCAGCGCATGCCAGTGCGGTGGCGTGCCGATGGCGACGACGTCGATGTCCTTGCGCTCGAGCACGCGCCGGAAATCGGTGTAGCGGACCTTGTTGTCGACCCTGCCGGCCCACCGCACGTCGCACTCGGCCAGCTTGACCACGTCGAGCTTGTGATGCTCCTTGAGGCTGTTGAACGTCCCCGGCCCGCGCCCCCCGACGCCGATGAGCGCCCCGCCGAGCTGGTCGCTGGGAGCCGCCTCGCTCGGCCCTCCCAGGATGCTCCGCGGCGCGATGGTGAACGCGGCCAGCGCCGTCATCGAGCCCCGGATGAACTTGCGGCGCGTCAGCGCCTTCTTCGGTTCCGCCATCGGTTCTTCCTCCTGATTCCCTGCTACGGATGAAGGTCTGAGGACACGGGTCATTCGCCGCACATTCTCGCCGAGAGCGGGATGGCGCGCCAAAGCTTTTTCGCCGCCGCGCGGCGTCAGAGCTCGTAGAGCTCCGGGTCGACGCTCGGCGGGAGAAAACGGCGGCGGAGCTGGCTCATGGCGCCGGGCCGCTTCGCCCGGATGGGCTCCTCGCCGTCCAGCGCATCACCCATCTCAGCCTCGATGGAGTCGGGGTCCTCGCCCGCCTCCATCCGCCGGACCGCCTCCTCCATGCCCTCTCCGAGCTCGAGCCCGGTCAGCTCCGAGAACCGGCGCATCAGCCGGGCCGCGGCCCGCGGATCCTCCTCGTCGATGCCCTCGGCCTCGCGGGCGATGAGCTCCATCGCCTTCTCCGCCTGGGCCTCATCGATGTCGATATCGAGGTCGTCGTGCTCTCCGGGCTGCTCGCGGCCGCGCGACACCGAGAAGATCGAGAACTGCTTCTCGATCTCGGCCCTGCCGCACTTCGGGCAGTCGGGCCGGCGGGTCACGCCCACGCGGCGGCTCAGGAACTGGAACACTCGGTGACAGTCGGGGCAGTAGAACTCGTAGATCGGCATGGGATTTCGCTCGTTTGCGGACAGCGGCATCCGGCGGGCATCGACAGTCGACAGGCCCGGATTCGCCTGAAGGATATCGCGATGGGGGCGGACGCGACAAGGGAGGAGCGCGGCTCTTCGCCGC
>JAFGKN010000581.1 GCA_016928605.1 Planctomycetota bacterium
CTGGCACCAGTGGCGGTCCCACATGTCGCAGATGACGATGGCGGTCTCGCGCGGACTCCATGATTCCTCGCCATACACCAGCCGGAACCGGCCGCTTCCTTTCTCCGCCTCCGAACGGCTGCGCAGCAGCATCTGCAGTTGCGCATCGCCGCCTTTCGCCGGCTCGGCGGTCTCCTCCGCCGGCGCGACAACCAGAGAGCCGACGAGCATCAACGCGAGCCAGACGGCGGTTCTTTTATGCAAGACCATCGGTTGCGTCCTCATGCCTTTCCGCTCATCGCTGCTTCAAGAGACGACGAGCCGGTCATTCCTCCAGGAGGTCCAGGAGGCCGGCGGCGAGCGCATCCTGCCAGGTCAGAGCATTGCCGTTGCCCGCGTACTCGACGAGCGTCACCGGGTATCCTCTCGCCGCCAGAACGTCCCGCAGATGGCGGCTCGTCGACCGCGCCAGCAGGCCGTCGAGCCTGCCCGCCTCGATGTGAAACGCGAGCGGCTTCCGCTCCGCCTTCGCGATCTCGGCGGCGAGCCAGGATCCGCAATCGGCCTGGCTCTCGCCTCTCTGCGCCTCGACCGGCCGCGAGTGGAGCGCTCCCGAATGGACGAGCACCTTCCGGAAGAGCTCCGGATGCTCCATCGCGCACCAGACCGCCACAGCGCCTCCGATGCCGCTGCCTCCGATCACCGTCCGCTCCGGGGCGAAGCGGGCGCCGAGCTGCTCGCCGGCCCACGGCATCACCTCCTCGGAGACGAAGCGCACCAGGCTCTCGCTGAGCTCGAAGGTCGTCGAGCGCGAGCCTTCTTCCTGGAGCATCACGGCGAAGAGCGGCGGCGTCTTCAGCTCGGTCTGGAGGTTGTCGAGGAGGACGCGGAGGGCCTCGCGCGAGCTCAAGTCGCCCGCGCCGAGAGCGATGACCAGCCAAGCGGGCTCGCCGCGCTCCGGAGGAGCGGGAGGCGAGTAGGCGTGCAGGATGCGCCGCTCCTCGAGGACCTCGCTCATCAGGCCGTGGCGCTCCATGCTCCCTTCCGGGCGCCCGCTGACCGGCTCGGCCCAGGGAGACCGCTTCGCTCCGGGCATCTCGAAGAGAGACATCGCCCCGAGCGCTGCGGGCTGCAGGGGATCCTTCTCGACGCTGCGGACGAGGAACGTCGCGCGCGGCTGATCGTCCTCGGCGGGGAGCTCGACGCGCGTCGCGACGTGAAAGCGGTAGGTGAACCGCGCCCCTGCGGGAACGGGCACCGTGCGCAGCCAGAGGTCGGTGTCGGGGATCTGCGCCAGCGGCAGCGGATGATCGGCCGACGAGCCGGCGCCCTCCAGGGCCACGCTCTGCTCGCCGCCCCGGCCGCGCCACAGGAAGGTCACTCTGCGCTCGGCTGCCATCTCGTCCTCGGGCCAGATCAGCGGCGCGGTCTTCGCATCGCGCAGCGCGGCGGCGGGGATCGTCTCGGAGGCCACGGTGCCGTCGGCGCCGGCCGGCAGATCTTTCTGGTAGATGAGCTGCCAGGGATCGGCAGCGCGCGTCCAGGTGTCCTCCGTCCGCCGCATCTCGAGGCGCCTGTCGGACGCGCCGGACTCGCGGGCGACGAAGATCCTGCGAGCCCTGACGACGACCTGCTCCTCGTCGCTCGACAGGAGAGACTCGGGACGGATCGAGACGCGCTCGTACTCGAGCCGCTCGAACTTCTCGAGCCAGACGCGGCGCCATGGGCCGCGGTCGATGCAGCTCCCGTCCGGAGCCTCGTACAGGAAGTCCATGTCGAACAGGCCCATGAAGGCCGGCAGGTCCTCGCCCCGGATGGCGCGGGTGAGCTCGCGATAGCCCTCCTGGATAGCTTCGGGGATGACCGGATCCTCTCCGCGGGGACCCTCGGCCTCCGCGCAGAGGGGGGCGTGCGCGGCGACGGCGAAGAGCAGCGCGATCAGCGCGGCGATCGGGTTCAGAGAGTCGGCAATTCTCGGTTTCATCGTTGTTCGGGTTCCTCGCCGGACATCGGTCAAGATCCAGACATCATCCTCCTCGGCCGGCCGAAGGAGGTCCTCTCCCGCATGGTAACCCCTGCGCGGATCTCGGGGGAGGAAAGAATCGGCGCCCGGGCGACGGCCGCTGGCGGTGTCCCCCCCGGCCGCCCTCTTCGGGCTTCATCCCGGCCATCGATTCCGGCGCGCTGTTCTCCACCGGGTCGCAGCCTCGATGCGTCACTCGGCCGTCAGCGATTCTCCGACGAGCCGCAAGAACTCTCCGTACTCCGCATCCGAGATCTCGTGGTCCTTCTGGTCGAGACCCAGGCGCACGATGACCATGCTCCACTCGGGGATGACGAAAAGGTCGTTGTTGTTGTAGCCGCTCGCCGAGAAGGTACCCGCCGGAGCTCCCGGCCACTTGCGGCTTCCGTCGGGGCGAGTCCCGTTGACCCACCAGTTGAGGCCGTAGACGCCGCGTCCGTCGATGCCGCTCTGCGGGTGGCCGAGAGGTGTGGATGCCTCCACCTGCACGGAGGTCGCCTCGCGCACCCAGCTCTCCGGGATGATCTGCTTTCCCTTCCATCTTCCCCGGTTCAGGAAGAGATGGCCCAGGCGCGCCAGCTCGAGCGCGGAGATGAACACGTGCCGGTCGCCGTTGCCCGATCCGCCGTTCACGACGATGCCGCGGTCGCTCGCGTAATCGCCCCAGTCCCACTTCTTCGGATGCATGCCGATGGGGCCTGCCACGCGCCGCTCGAAGAGCTTCTCCAGCGGCTCGCCGGCCATGCGCGTGAGCACGAGACCGAAGAGGTTCATCGCCGAGTCCCAGTAGGCGTAGCGCGATCCGGGCGGCTCGAAGACCGGTTCCGGCGCCGGGACGAACGGCGTGGGGCTCGGACCGTGCAGGTAGCTGCCCCGGGGCTCGTCGCCCTTCGCCCGGTAGCCCGAGGTCATGGTGGCGAGGTGGCGCAGCGTGACCCGCGGGTAGTGCTCGGCCAGCTCCGGCACGATCTCGGCTGCCTTCGTCTCGAGCGTGCACTTGCCATCGGCGGCGAGCAGGCCGAGGCAGGTGCTGGTGAAGGACTTCGTCGCGGACCAGATGCCGTGGACCTTCTCGGCTTGGTCACCCTTCCAGACAAGGTAGCCGCTACGGACGATCACCAGCTCGCGCACACCGTCGCTGCCGGTGTGCTTCTCGAGGAACTCGACGGCGCGGCGCAGCTTTTTCGCGACGATCGCCTGTGATGCAGGCTCCTTTTCTTCCCACGCCGCTCCGGGAAACGCCATCTCGGCCGCAGGGGATGCGGTGATCTCGAGAACGAGGGCCATCGCGAGAAACGGCCATGGGGTTCTCATCACACACCTCACGCTCGCTTGCGGCGGATGACGGCGAGCCAGTCCTCGTCCGGGGCGCCCGGCGGCCTGCCGAGAGCGGCCTTCGTCCCGCCGCGGATCTCCCTCACCGCCCCGCGCTCGAGAGCTCCGCCCTCGCGGGGGTTGAACCACTCGAGAGAATAGGCGCCTTCCGCCGCGCTCAGCTCGATCTCCGCCGCGCCTCCCTCGGTCAGGTAGACGAGGTAGACCTCGCCGGGCTTCGCGAAGCAGAAGCGGCCGC
>JAFGKN010000582.1 GCA_016928605.1 Planctomycetota bacterium
CTTCGATCGAAACACCTCCCGCCCGCCGGCCGAGACCGCGAACGTCACGGATCCCCGTCCGCCGCTCGTGCGCTCGTTCAGGTCGACCCCGACCCAGCCGGCGATCCGCTCGATGGGCTCCGGCGACTGGATGCGGATGCGCCCCACGGAGTGCGCCCCCAGCCCGCGCTCGAAGCTCTTCTCGCCGATCCGCAGCGGCGTCCGGATGACGGAGCGGCGTCGCTCGAGACGCTCGTGATCCTGGCGCAGGACCTGGAGGACCGGCTCGCCGATGCCCGGCTCCGGGCGGGGGACTCGCAGCGTGGCGTCGACCCACGCGCGGTCGGTGTCGCCGGCGGGTTTCGCCTCCGCAGCGAGGACGGGCATCGAGAGAACGACCGCGAGAAGGGCGGCAAAGGACGCCGCGACGACAGGCGGCAAGGGGATTTCACAGGAGCGCCGGCCAGAAAGCGCTTCCGGATGACGCTTCCCTGCAGTGAGCCTCATAGAAAGCCTCCATCGGTGTACGGCGCATCATGAAGACAGCCTCTAGGCGCCACCCAGGGACCTGCCCAGCATCCGGCCGATTTCCTCGTCGATGGTCGGCCTCTCGGGGAGATCGAGCCGCTCCATCAGGAAATGCAGCTTCCATCCCTCGCCATCGCTGCTCGCGTCTACGTAGACAGTGCCCAGGCTCTTTCGCTCGATGCCTCCGATCCGGACATAGACCGCGGTCTTCGTTGCGTCGAGCTGCTCGATCTCCTCGACGGAGACAGCGCTGCGCTGGGTAACTCGTACCATCCAGGGTCCAGCGTCGACCCCCTCCAGGCCAGCGGCGACGGCGCTCAGGTTCTTGCGGCGGCAGAGTATCGAAGAGTCTGTCTTCAAGACCCGCGAAAAGCGCTCGCTGCGCGCAAGCTCCTCGATGGCTGCGATCGTCTCTGCGAGGCCCAGCATGTTCTGGATGTTCAGGCCGCCGAAGCGTTTCCCATCCGCGGAGACTCCATTGCGCTTGATGAGGCCGCCTGGCTTCTGAAGGGCAGCGGCGTATTCTCCGGGCTTCGGAAAGTCGGGCAGCAAGGTCACATCGCCAGCGGTGATGACAACCTCGACGGACTCTCCGTGAAGCGCGACATCGACCTTGGAGTCGATGGCCAGCAGCCTCAGAATGTCGCGGAGCAGCGCGACCTGGTATGCCGCGTCCTTCACGGCCTGCGACAGATTCCCAAAGGAGCAGGTGACGAAGCTGCCGCTCGGACTCAGTGACAGCATCAGCTGAACGTCCCAATCGTCGCCATCGACATCGAAGGACTCGACAGACTCGGCGATGTGGAACGTGATCGTCACCAGCTCGCAGCATCCCGATTTCAGGAGAGGCGCGATGGCAGACAGGCAACCGATCGAGAGGGCGGCATCGAGTCCGCGCATCGCCGTCCTGACATACACCTTCTTGCTCTCTTCGACCTCTATCGGCAGGCGAGCGGGGATCCTGTCTCCGACGAAAGCAAACTCGAGCGCCTCGTCATGATCCTGCACCTCGAAGCCCGGGAGCTTCTTGAGCCTCTGGATGAGCGCCACGAGCTCGCCGAGCGGCGAGTTACCGGTCGATATCTGAAGCATCGCTTTCTCCTCACGGAGACGCGCTGGCTAGCGAGCCCGGTTTGCGCGTCGGCCCGACTCGAACGCCCAACGCAACGAATCAACGGCTCCCGCCAGCGTATCGGCGCTGCTGGAGGAGTCAACAAGAGCCTGGCGCATCCGAGGTGCGAGAGCTATGCGCCTCGTCGTTGACGCGAACGCCTACTTGGTCGATCCTTGGCTCGAGCTCTCCATTTCGCGGGAAAGGCAGGCAAGTCGTCCGGGTATCCACCGAGGAGGCAAGGAACATGGCTCGATCACTCGCGCGGCCCATGGCTGAAGTCCTGGCGGTCCTCCTCGACGCCCCCGGCGGCCCGGCCAGGAGGGAGCTCTTGCTCTTCCCGCTATCTTCCTGGCCCCAGTAGCGCAGCCGGCTTGCGGCTGCCGGTGTCGCCTGTTCGGCCTCTCAACCGGGAAATGCCGGCTGCCCGCAGCCGAGCTCATGAAAGCCCGCGCTACACCGCGCTGCCTTCTGTTCCCGGTCTCCCGCGCCGCTTTCCCCGCAGGATGGCAACAATGAGTATCTGCTGCAAATGCCCGCGGATACAGCCGACCGCCCTGGAGGATGCTTCTGAATCACCAGAGACGTGGGCTGCGGCAGCTGATCCGCTATCGCATCCGCAATGCGGCGATCGATTCGCACCAGATCCTCATGAGGTCACACGCGGCTTCTCCGGAGTCTAGCATGACGCTTCTCTCTCGTTTCTCGCTCGTGGTCGCCGTCAGCACTGCCGCTCGCTTCGGTCTCGCCGCAGGCGCTTTCGCCGCCGCCCTCCCTGCGCTCGCCGCTCGAGTACTTCGAGGTGCCCCACAACATCCGCATGGAGGGCGGCTGGTCGTTCACCGGCTGGACGGACTGGGCCTACTCGATCGGCAATTTCCACGAGAAGTACCTCCTCGCGATCATGAACCCCTCGAGACGGAGGGCCGCGCGGACGACGCGCGCTACCTGCGCGGGGAGTGGGAGAAGAAGGTGAAGTACTTCCTCTACGACGATCGCTTCCCCTTCATCTCCGAGATGCCGGTCGACTCGACCGCCTACGAGTCGACCTATGCCATCGCGAAGTACGCGCTCACGCGCGGACTCGAGCCCGACGAGAAGCTCTGGCGCGACAAGGACACGGGGCGCTGGTACTCCCACCCGCGCATCGAGCCCGAGCGCCACCGGGAGTTCCTGGAGAGACAGCTCCTCGCCAACCTGGCCTGCCGGGGCTGGCTCGAGACGAGCTACTACCACCTCGGCAGCGATTTCCGCGGCTGCGGCAGCTCGTTCTACACGCTGAGCTACATGTCCCAGATGGGCGGCTGGGCCATCCTCGACCAGGCGCTGCGCTTCGAGGAAGACCCGTTTCCGCTCATCCGGCTGGGCTACGCATCTCTCCTGAGCTCCTGGGCGCTGATGAACACGGGCAC
>JAFGKN010000583.1 GCA_016928605.1 Planctomycetota bacterium
CATGGGGAAGACTCTCGGGAAACGCGGGAAGCGGAGCACGCGCGCTCCCCGATGGTCTCGGGACTCCGCCGAGACCAGCGGTCCGAGCGCCATTCCATCACGACAGATCGGGCAGCTCGTGTCCCTTGCGCCGCGGGCGCGCGAGGTAGGCGTCGGCCTCCGGGTCGCCGACGAACCTCTCGGCCGCCGGATCCCAGCGCAGCTTGCGGCCGACCTCGCGGGCTATGTTGGCGAGGTGGCACACGGTGATCGAGCGGTGGCCGACCTCCGCGTCGGAAACCGGCCTCCTGCGCGTCCTGATGCAGTCGAGCCAGTTCCCGATGTGGAACTTCGCCTGCCATCCGGGCCCTTCCCACATCTCCCGCTTCTGCGGCTCGGGAGGATCGGGAGCCAGCTCCGGCGGATCGGCGATGAACGTGTTGCGCTCGACGTACATCTTCCCCTTCTCGCCGACGAAGATCGCGCCTCCCAGGGGCAGGCGGACCTCGCGGCCGGCGAAGGTCACCTGGCCCCAGAGCTCGAGCTTCACGAGAACACCGCTCGCGTAGCGCATGTGGATCTGCCCGTGCGGCCCCTCCGCCTGCGGCCAGATCTCCACCGGCCCGGTATCGTCGGCCCCCAGGGCCCACTGCACCTGATCGAGGCCGTGCGCGCCCCAGTTCGTCATCTCGCCGCCCGAGTAGTCGCGGCATCCCATCCAGCCGAACTGGAGCTGCTGGTTGTACGGCTTGAGGCGGGTCTGCCCGCACCACATGTCCCAGTCGAGGCCCTCGGGCATCGGCTGCTCCGGGAGGTTCTCGCACACTCCCGGCCCCGTGTAGTTGCACGCGAGCACCTCGATCACCTTGCCGATCCGGCCGGTGCGGACCAGCTCGCAGGGATAGCGGTTGTACTCCATCGACCGCTGCTGGCTGCCGGTCTGGAACACGCGCCCGTACTTCTCGACGGCGCGCACGAGAGCGCGCCCCTCGGCCACCGTCAGGGTGAGCGGCTTCTCGGCGTAGATGTCCTTGCCGGCCTGGCACGCGTGGATGCAGGGGCGCACGCGGCCGTGGTCCGTGGTCGGCACGATCACGGCGTCGATGTCCCGCCGGTCGAGCAGCTTCCGGTAGTCCTGGTAGACATCCCAGCCGCTCGAGATCTCCTTCTTCTCCTGGATCGCCTCCTCGCAGCGCCTGACGTAGCAGTCGCAGATCGCGACGATGCGCCCAGGCGCGGGAGTCTGGCTCATCAGCAGCCGCGCGCGCCCGCCCGAGCCGATGAAGCCCAGCGCGATCTGCTCGTTGGCGCCGGCCTTCCCCTCGAGGCCCACGACGGACGGAGAGACGAAGAGCGGCGCTGCGAGGGCACCGGCCGCGATCCCGCTCGTTCGTCTCAGGAACTGTCGGCGGTTCATCTGCTTGCTCGGGCTCATTCGATTCATTCCTTTCGCCTGGTAGTGGCAGGAAGAGATTCCTCGCTGCGCGCCGGATGGCGTCGGCGGATGATAGACGAAGGCGAGCGAGGGGATCAAGAGCCGCGGAGCATCGGAGCATCCGATGGTTTGACGAAGCCGCGCCGAGCCGTTAGCTTCAGGACCTGTTCCGAGCCCCTGCCGCTGGAGGATGCCATGCTCAAGCTCATGCTCATCGCCGCTCCGCTTCTCGCGCTCGCCGGCTCCTGCGCGCAGCTCGCCGCGGACATCGACGGCCTGGACGGGCCGCCCGCCCGCTACAAGGCCCTGGCCATCGACGTGCCGGCGCGCGGCACGTGGGCCATCCTCGACCGCGACGGAGCGAACCGGAAGGTCGATCCGTACCTGTCGTCGCTCGGCCTGGGCGAGCTCGGCACGGGCACGATCTCCTCGCCGAGCTTCGCCCTCACCGTCGACCAGATCCGGTTCACGATCCGCGGCCACGACGGTGCCGGCGGTGGCCAGGGCGAGAACGTCCTCGTCCTCATCGACAACCTGACCGGCAAGGAGCTGAAGAGGACCGCGGCCCCCGGGTCCGACGACCTCCAGGAGAGGTTCTGGAGGGTGGCCGACCTCAAGTGGCGCGAGGTGCGCATCGAGGCGCGCGACGGGATCGCGGCAGGCGCCTTCGCCTGGCTCGGCGTCGGAGAGATCGACGCCGGGCCCCAGCACCGCTTCGATTTCCGCAAGGGGATGGCGACGGGGTGGAAGCAGGAGTCTCCCCCGCGCGAGAGCGTCACGGAGGTCATCCCCGGCGCAGTGCCCTTCCGCGCCCTGAAGGAGACGGCCGTGCCCGCCGGGGGAGCGGTCGAGATCCCGTGCGGTTTCCAGGCCGGGCGGCTCTTCCTCCTCGGCTGCACCGTGGCATCCGGCCGGCCGCTCGAGGTCCACGGCCACGTCGAGATCCGCTACGAGGGCGGCGAGACCGACCGCATCCCGCTGATGGTCGGCTACACCCTCGAGGGGCAGTTCAAGCTCCTCAGCCCGTCGGACGCGATGCGCCTGCGCCCCTCGGGCGATCCCTTCCAGTACTACCTGGCGATCGAGCCCCGGCCGCGGACCATCGACGCTATCCGCATCGAGGCGCACCCGGATCGCAGCTACCCTCCCTCGATCACCGCGATCACCTGCGAGACGACCGCTCGCGCGATCAACCTCGAGCCTCTGGCCGCGGAAGAGATGCCGCCCGAGGAGGAGGCGTGGATCGACGCTCGGGCGATCTCCTCGGCGGCGCCGCTCCCGGGCGGCATCGAGGCGAGCATCCGCGCGGCCCACAAGCTGCCCGCCGAGCGCGAGTAGCGCGGCGCGCCG
>JAFGKN010000584.1 GCA_016928605.1 Planctomycetota bacterium
TCGTACTGGTAGAGAGCCTGGAGGGCGATCTCCCGGGCCCTGGCTCGCTTCTTCCTAGCCATGCTGCTCCCGGATCGCTGCGTAGAGACTCACCATCTCCACAGCGGCGAGGGCGGCATCGGCTCCCTTGTTTCCGGCCTTCGTGCCGGCGCGCTCGACGGCCTGCTCGATCGAGTCCGTGGTGATGATCCCGTTGATCACCGGGATCTTGCCCTCGAGAGCCAGCTGGCTGATCCCCTTGGCGGACTCGGCAGCCACGTAGTCGAAGTGGGGCGTCGCACCCCGGATGACGGCGCCGAGGCAGATGACCGCGTCGCAGCTCCCGGACCGCGCCATCCGGGCGGCCACCGCAGGGATCTCGAGCGCGCCGGGAACCCGGCAGAGGGAGATGGCGTCGGCATCGGCCCCGAGCCTGACGAGGACATCCTCCGCGCCCCGGATCAGTGCGGCGACGACGAAGTCATTGAACCGCGATGCGACGATCGCGAACTTCTTTCCCTGAGCGTCGAGCTTACCTTGGAGTTTCTTCATGGCTGAATCCCCTGCTGGCGGAGATGGTCACGTGCTCGGTCTTCTCTTCGAGCCTCCGGCTCTCTCCTCTTCACCGCCGGTTGATTGTAACCGCTCGGCGGCTCCGAGCGGAGCGAGAACAGGCGCGATTCCCCGCGCTGGCAGATCCGATCCGCGCCCCCGCGGCGATGCGCCGGCGCGAGCGGCCGGAGGGAGCGCCGGGCCGGCGCGGGGCTCGAGCCGGGCCCGAGCGGTCCCCCCGCGGACGGATCTTGCTCGGAACGGATGCTCATTCCCATTCGATCGTCGAGGGGGGCTTGCTAGAGATGTCCAGGACCACGCGGTTGACGCCCGAGACCTCGTTGCAGATGCGGCGCGATATGCCGCTGAGCAGCTCCTGGGGCAGGTAGACCCAGTCCGCGGTCATGCCGTCGACGGACTCGACGACCCGCAGGGCCACGACGTGCTCGTAGGTCCGCTTGTCGCCCATCACGCCCACTGTCTGCACCGGGAGGAGGATGGCGAAGGACTGCCAGATGTCGCGGTAGGACTCGTAGCGGCGCATCTCCTCCTGGACGATGCGGTCGGCCTCCCTGAGCATGTCGATGCGCTCCCGGGTGACGGCTCCGATGATGCGGATCGCGAGGCCAGGACCCGGAAAGGGCTGGCGATCGACGATCCGGTCGGGCAGCCCGAGCTCGCGGCCGATCTGGCGCACCTCGTCCTTGAAGAGGAACCGGAGCGGCTCGAGCAGCTCGAAGCCCAGCTCCTGCGGGAGACCGCCGACGTTGTGGTGGCTCTTGATCGTCGCGGAGGGGCCGCCGAAGGCGGAGCGGCTCTCGATGATGTCGGGATAGAGCGTCCCCTGTGCGAGGTACTTCACCTCGCTCAGGGATCTGGCCTCCCGCTTGAAGACCTCGATGAACGTGTGGCCGATCCGTTTGCGCTTCTCCTCCGGCTCGAAGACTCCGTCGAGATCCGCCAGAAACTCGTCGGCCGCGTCCACGAGGTGGAGGTCCATGTGAAAGGTCTCCTCGAACGTGGCGACCACCTGCTCGCGCTCGCCGGTCCGGAGGAGGCCGTTGTCCACGAAGATGCAGTGGAGCTGATCGCCGAGCGCCCGGTGGAGGAGGAGGGCCACAACGCTCGAGTCGACTCCTCCGGAGAGCGCGCACACCACGTGGCTCTTGCCCACCAGGCGCCGCGTCTCCTCGATCTTCTCCTCCGTGAATCTCGAGAGGGACCAGTCGCCGCTCGAGTCGCAGATCGCGAAGAGGAAGTTGCGGAGGATGCGCCTCCCGTGCGGCGTGTGCGTCACCTCGGGGTGGAACTGGACGCCCCGCAGGCCCGTCGCCTCGTGAAAGACCGCCGCGTGGGGACAGCTCTCCGTGCGGGCGATGGTCTCCATGCCGGCGGCCGTCTCGCCGACGCGATCGCCGTGGCTCATCCAGACGGAGACCCTCTGGTCGAGCCCCTCGAAGAGGGGATCATCGGCCAGGACTTCGATCACGGCGGGACCGTACTCCCGGCTGCTCGACGGCTGGACGCGCCCCCCCAGATGCTCGCAGGCGAGCTGCATCCCGTAGCAGATGCCGAGGACTGGGATCCCCGAGTGGAAGATGGCGGGGTCGCAGCGGGGCGCCTCGTGCTCGTAGACCCCCGCCGGGCCTCCGGAGAGGATGATCCCCTTCGCGGATCTCCGTTTCAGCTCCGCTGCGGGAGTGTCATGAGCGAGGATCTCGCAGTAGACATGGCACTCGCGCACACGGCGGGCGATGAGCTGGGTGTACTGAGAACCGAAGTCCAGGATGGCGATGAAATCAGCCAAGGTGTCCTCTGCGGGCAGTCCGTTCTCCGGAAATGTCTTCCTGCGGATCTCTCTCGAACGGAGTCCGCCCCCTTGCTCGCTCCACCGGCCGAGATCGGCACGCGCTGCTGATGCCCGGCGCCCGACTGCGGGTCAGGAATCGACCGCCGCGGCGTTGGTGGAAAGGGGATCTCACCGCCTCTCTCTCTCCTCTCCGGTCCCGAGCACCGGCTCCTGGTACGCCAGGAGCCCGTGGACGGCGCCCTCGCGCTGGGCCGAGGGAGAGCGGATCTCGTAGAGGATGTCCCCGCTGTCGATCGCGGCGTGAAGCTGCGGGATCGTCCGAACGCCTATGTCCTGAAAGGACTGGCGCAGGCTCTGGACGATGTAGGGGACCAGGTCGAAGACAGAGCCCTTGTCGACCACCAGTCCGGCAACTCCCTGGGCCACCTTCAGACTGCTCTCCGAGTACCCGTACCTCTTGCCGCCGCCGCGCTCCATCGCCTCCAGGGATGCCATCCCGCGGTACTTCTTGACCCGGACGCCGTCCTTGTAGACGTACTCGCCCGGCGCCTCCCGCGTGCCGGCGAAGAGCGCGCCCATCATCCCTGCGCTCGCTCCGCACGCCAGGGCCTTGGCGAGCGCTCCCGTGTTGGCGATGCCGCCGTCCGCCACGACCGGGATGCCCTTCTGGCGGCAGAAGCGGGAGCAGTTGAAGACGGCCGTCGCCTGCGCGCGGCCGACGGCCATGGTGTCCTGCGTGATGCAGATCGATCCCGGGCCCATCCCGACACGGATGCCATCCGCCCCCGCGGCGATGAGATGCTCGCACTGCCGCGCTGTGACGACGTTGCCGGCGAGCACGTCGACGCCGGGATACTCTTTCTTGATGTGTTCGATCGTGCGCATCTGGAAGATGGAATCGCCCTGCGCGGCGTCGATCACGATCAGATCGGCGCCCGCCTCGACGAGCCCGGCGAGCCGCTCGCGGTCGGATTCCCGCGTGGAGACCGCGGCTCCCACCCGCAGCTGCTTGCGCTCGTCCTTGGTCGCCTCGGGATAGTCGCGGTTCTTCTTGAGATCGGTGCGGGAGACCAGGGAGACGAGGAACCCGCGCTTGTCGACGATCGGCAGCTTGCCCTTCTTCGATTCGCGGAGGATCTGGTTCGCCTCCGCGAGCGTGATTCCCTCCGGGGCGGTGACGAGATCGGTGACCATGACCTCGCGCAGAGGGCGGCTCCGGTCCACTTCGAAGTCGAAGTCGCGATTCGTCACGATGCCGATCAGGCGGCTGCCCAGCGTGCCGTCCTCGGTGATCGGGATCCCGGAGAACCCGTGGCCCGTGTGGATGGCGTCGATGTCGGCAATCGTGTTATCGGGCCCGAGCACCACCGGGTCGGTGATGAACCCGTTCTCGAAGCGCTTGACCTTGCGGACCTCGGCGATCTGGGTCTCAGGGCGGTTGTTGTAGTGGATGATCCCCAGGCCTCCGAGCAGGGCGAGCCCGATCGCCATGCTGCTCTCGGTCACGGTGTCCATCGGGGAGCTGACGAAGGGGTTCTTGAGCGGGATGTTTCGGGTGATCCGCGTGGAGAGGTCGACGTCCTCCGCCGCAAAGTCGATGTGTCCGGGCAGGATGATGAAGTCGTTGTAGGTGAGTCCCTCGCCTCGCTCGAAGAGACGTTGGGCCGGTTCCCCGTCCGGCTGCATGGCGACCTCCTTCCGGCTGCGCCCTGGTCTCGGCGGAGCGTCCCGCTCCCCAAGTGTACTCAGGGAAGGCGTTTAGAGAGATAAAACGAAGCATTTTAGGGGTGGTCTCCGAGATTGCAAGGGGAAAGGCTCCATCTTTCCGCGCGCGTCGAGCGCGAGCGGGTCCGCGCGGGCGGGTCGGCCGGCGACGGGCCGGCGGGGGCGGGGGGCGAGCTGAAAAACCGGCAATCTATTTGACTCCTCAGCGGCTGAACCCTATGATAA
>JAFGKN010000585.1 GCA_016928605.1 Planctomycetota bacterium
CTTTCGCGAGGTGGGAGGCCGTTTCGGAGATGCCTTCGCGAAGCCGCGCGACGTGCGGAGCGCCGCCGCGGAGGACTTCGACGGCGATGGCCGCATCGACGTGGCCCTCGCCGCGAACGGGGCGCCGCCCATCGTCCTCTCCAGCCGCCTCGAATCGCGCCGGTGGATCCGCCTCGAGCTGCAGCCGCAGGCCGCCGGCGACGATCCGGCGAGCCGAGGGCGCTCGCGGGACCCGGCCAGCGCGGGAGATCCGGCGGATCCGGTGGATCCGCGGCATCCGGCCGGCGCTGGAGATCCGCCGGACCCGCGGAGTCCGGGAGGTCGGGAGGATGCGACGAAGGCGGCAGATCGGGCGGATGCAGCGGATCCGCGGGATCCAGGGCATGAGGCGAGTCCGCCGCCGAGCGCACCGCGCCGCGAGAGGGGCGTCGTCGAGCTGATCGCGGGCGGCCGGAGGCAAATCCGCTGGTTCGCGAGCGATGGAACGTGCCTCGCCACGGGCCGCCCCGAGATGCACATCGGCCTCGGCGAGGCGGCGAGCGTCGATCGAATCCAGGTCCGCTGGCCGTCGGGAAGCGTCCAGACGTGGACCGGCGTCGCGGCCGACGCGTGCTATCTCGTCCGCGAGAGCGAGGAGCGCCTCCTCGAGCGATGAGCGAGCGCGCGCGGGTTGCAAAGCCGGCCGCGCTCGAGGAAACTCGCCGGAGCGGCCGGCCGAGGCCATCCGGCCGCCCTGCGCGCTCGATGCGAGCGAGAGAAGCTCGCCGCCGCTGGCGAAGGCATCGCCGGCGAAGCGCCAGGGAGATCCATCGAGGTGCGACATGAATCTGGACGGACTGCTCCGCGATTCCGCGTTCACCCGCCGCGACTGGATGCGCTGCGCGGCTCTTCTGGGCTGCTCGGTGGCCGGTTCCGGGCTGTCGGCGTGCTCCGCGAGCCCCGCTGCCGGTGAGACCGCGGCAGATGACGGCGGCGCTGCGGAGGCGGGGCGCGAGGCCGGCAGGGCGGCGGATGCTCCAGCGGCCGGCGTCCGCTCGGCCGATGTCGCGCTGCGCCGCTCGCCCCGCCACTACCCGATGAAGAAGTCGATCAACCTCTGGGCCTTCCCCTACCCGCAGCGGATGAGCCTGCAGCAGTGCCTCGAGCTGGCACGTCGCGCCGGCTTCGATGCCATCGAGCTCAACTACGACCTCGAGAACGACCTCTCGCCCCGCGCGAGCGAGAAGGACCTGGTCGCGATCCGCACCCTCGCGGAGAAGGTCGGCATCGAGATCAGCGGCCTCTGCTCCTTCCTCTTCTGGCCGTATCCCTTCACCGCGAGCCGCCAGGAGACGCGCGAGCGCGCCGTCGAGCTCGCCGGGAAGATGATCGAAGCGGCGCATCTCGTCGGAACCGACAACCTGCTCGTCGTCCCCGGCGCCGTCTACATACCCTGGATCGAGGGCTCGGAGGAGATCCCCTACCCGGACGCCGACCGGCGCGCCCGCGAGGCCGTCCGCCGCCTCCTGCCCCTCGCCGAGAAGCACGAGGTCCGCCTCAACATCGAGAACATCTTCTTCAACGCCTACCTGATGAGCCCCCCGGACCTCATCGAGTTCGTCGACAGCTTCGAGAGCCCGTGGCTCAAGGTCCACTTCGACACCGGCAACATCATGCCCCTCCAGTTCCCGGAGCACTGGATCCCGATGCTCGGAGGGCGCATCCGCAACGTCCATCTCAAGGAGTTCTCCAAGAAGGGGACCGATGTCTCCCTGGAAGCCTTCCGGCCGCTGCTGGACGGCACGACGAACTGGCCGGCTGTGATGGCGGCTCTCGACGAGGTCGGTTACCGCGGCTACGTGACCTTCGAGTACTTCCACCCCTTCGCGCACTACCCCGAGGCGCTCATCTACCAGACCTCCGACGCGATGGACCGGATGCTGGGGAGGACGACAGCGTGATGAAGGGCCCTCGCGGTCACTCGCGGTCGTTTCGATGTCGAGCGATCACCGCCGGCGCCGTCCGTGAGACGAGGAGCTCGATGTGGATCGCCTCGGCGTGGATCGTGGCAGCGGCTGCGCTCTGCGGAATCCGGGCCGCCGACGCTTCGTCGTCTCCGTACGAGAGCCCATCGAGCCGGCCGGAGCTCGAGCTTCCCATCGTCGCCGCCGGCCGGCCCGTCGCGAGAGTCCTCGTCGCCGGCGAGGACGAGACGCTGGAGGCGGCGGTCTCCGATTTCACGCAGTACGTCGAGAGGATCAGCTCGGCCCGGCTCGAGGTCGCGCGCGGCACCGCCGACCTGCCCGGCCCGACGCTGCACGTCGGAGAGACCGAGCTGTACGAGCGGACGGCAGATGCGCGCGAGGCGGTGCGCGTCGACGGCTTCGCCCTCGCGAAGTCTGGGGAGGACCTCATCGTCGCGGGGCGCATCCCCCAGGGGACCGCGAACGGCCTCTGGACGATCCTCCAGGACCGGCTCGGCGTGCGCTGGTATCACGCGGGGCCGCTCTGGGAGGTCGTGCCCCGGCAGGAATCGCTCTCCATCCGCTTCCGGCCGAACGCAGGATCCGCGGCGCGCGTCGAGAATCCATCCTTCCTCGGCCGCTTCTACTGGGGCGCGGCGCCGTCGGCCGCCTTCGCTCGCCGGTCGCGCCTGACGCAGAAGGGGACGCCGCTCCCCTACGTCTCGACCGGCCACGCCCTCGACCGCGTGGTGCCGCTCGAAGAGTACGCCGCGGCGCATCCGGAGTACTTCGCGCTCATCGACGGCCGCCGCGTCACCGATCGCGTCTCGCACCCCTGCTTCACGCATCCGGACATGCTCGATGTCTTCATGAAGTACGTGCGCGCGGGCGGCACGACCTTCGGCGTCAACGACAACCTCGACGCCTGTCACTGCGAACGATGCCTCGCCGTCGACGGAGCCTCCGAGCGCTACCTCGGAATGTGGAACGTCTCGGAGAGCTACTTCCAGCTCATGGCGCGCGTCGCGCGCCAGACGGCGGAGGAGTTCCCCGGCCGGCGGCTCGGCGTCTTCGCCTACCAGCTGACGAATGCGCCGCCGCGGACCGTCGATCCTATCGGCGAGAACATCGACGTCGTCCTCTGCCAGGACACCTCGCAGCACTTCGATCCGCGGGTCCGCGCCATGGACCAGCGGATGGCGGTTGAATGGACGAGGAAGGCCGGCGGCGTCTCGCTGTACGACTACTACGGCATCGACTACTGGACGCCGCGCTATTTTCCAAGGCTCCTCGCCGGCCAGCTGAAGCACCTCGCGGCGTGCGGCGTGAAGGGCTACCAGACCCACGCGACAACGATGATCGACTCCTCGATGCCGATGTTCTACCTCTACGGCCGGCTGCTCTGGAACGCCGACCTCGATCCGAGGCAGCTCATCGACGAGATGCTCGATGACCTCTACGGCGAAGCGGCGGAGCCGATGCGCAGGTTCTACGACCACTGGGA
>JAFGKN010000586.1 GCA_016928605.1 Planctomycetota bacterium
AAACGAAGCATTTTAGGGGTGGTCTCCGAGATTGCAAGGGGAAAGGCTCCATCTTTCCGCGCCGATCGAGCGCGAGCGGGTCCGCGCGGGGCGGGTCGGCCGGCGGCGGGCCGGCGGGGGCGGGGACGAGGTGAAAAACCGGCAATCTATTTGACTCCTCAGCGGCTGAACCCTATGATAACCCTCCGCAAAAACCTTTATTTCGTCAAGAGTTACGAGCTTTCCCGGCGGTTTCGGCCGCCGTCCCGAGCCGCGGTGAGCGCCTCGTGGAGCGCTCCGCGGTCGCGCCTCCCGGCTCGGCCGATTCGCCGGCCTCGATCGCCGCCAGGCGCCACGGCCACCGGATCGCCACTGGAAGAACCGCGCATGACAGACAGCCAGAACCTGCCGCGGGCCGAAGGCCCGACGCCTCCCGCCGGCGCCGAAGCGTCCGGGAGCCCCGCTTCCTCGCGATCCGCGCCGGCCGGCGCCGGCGTCTCTGCCGGCGACATCGAGGCCGTGGAGACGCTCCGCCGGAGCTACCTCGAGATCCGCAAGGAGCTCTCGAGGGTCATCGTGGGCCAGGACGAGGTCCTCGAGCAGATCCTGATCTCGATCTTCGCCCGCGGGCACTGCCTCCTGGTGGGCGTTCCCGGGCTGGCGAAGACGCTGATCATCAGCACTCTCGCCCGGTGTCTGTCCCTCTCGTTTTCGCGCATCCAGTTCACGCCGGATCTGATGCCCTCGGATATCACGGGCACCGAGGTGATCCAGGAGGACCGCGCGACGGGGGAGAGGAAGTTCCGGTTCCTGAAGGGGCCCGTTTTCGCCAACGTGATCCTGGCCGACGAGATCAACCGCACGCCTCCGAAGACGCAGGCTGCCCTTCTCGAAGCCATGCAGGAGCGCCAGGTGACGGCGGGGGGGACGAAACACTCGCTCGAGGAGCCTTTCTTCGTGCTCGCCACGCAGAATCCGATCGAGCAGGAGGGCACCTATCCTCTTCCGGAGGCGCAGCTCGACCGTTTCATGTTCATGATCCGCGTCGACTACCCGAGCGAGGAGGAGGAGGTCGAGATCATGAAGCGAACGACGGCGGGCCCTCCGGAGGATGTGAGCACCATCCTGTCCGGAGAGCAGATCCTCGCGCTTCAGGAGATCGTCCGCCGCGTGCCCGTCGCCGATGATGTCATCCGGTACGTGCTGCGTCTCACGCGCGCCACGCGCGTGACGAAAGACGATGCTCCCGACTATCTGAAGCAGTGGCTCGCCTGGGGCGCCGGGCCGCGCGCATCACAGTTCCTCATCCTCGGCGGCAAGGCGCGCGCTGTCCTCCACGGCCGAAAACACGTCGCCATCGAGGACGTCCAGGCGGTGGCGCAGCCCGTCCTGAGGCACAGGATCCTGACGAACTTCAGCGCCGAGGCGGAGGGTGTCACTTCGGACCGGATCATCGAGCGGCTGCTCGGCGAAACGCCTGTGACGGAGATGAAGCGCCTGAGGGATGCCACGGCTCCAGGAGTGCTCTGACCCGGGAGCGGGAGCGACGAGCCGCACGGACGGCCCGGCATGCAAACCGCGGCGCACAGCGGATTCTGAGCCTTGAGTGAACATCTCACCAAATACCTGGACCCCCGCGTGCTCTCGAAGCTGTCTAGGCTCGAGCTGAAGGCCCGGCGGGTGGTGGAGGGATTCATCTCGGGGCTTCACCGCAGCCCGTATCACGGCTTCAGCGTCGAGTTCGCCGAGCACCGCGAGTATGTTCCGGGGGACGACGTCCGGCACATCGACTGGAAGGTCTTCGGGCGCTCGGATCGCTTCTACATCAAGCAGTACGAGGAGGAGACCAACCTCGTGACTCACATCCTCCTCGATGCGTCCGAGTCGATGACGTACGCGTCGGGCGGGATCTCGAAGTACGAGTACGGGACCTACGTGGCGGCCTCGCTAGCCTATCTGCTCCTGCGGCAGCAGGATGCCGTGGGGCTCGCCCTCTTCGACAGCGAGGTGAGGGACTTCACGCCGCCGCGGTCGGCGGCCTCCCAGCTCGGGACTCTCGTGTCGATCCTGGAGAATCCTCCACTGCGCGAGAAGACGGACATCGGGAGGCTCCTTCACGAGTATGCGAGCCGGATCAAGAAGAAGGGGCTGATCGTGATCATCTCGGACATGCTCGATGATCTGGAAGCCATCGAGCGCGGGCTCAAGCATCTCCGGTACCGGCAGCACGAGGTGATCGTCTTTCACGTTCTCGACCCCGATGAGCTGAGCTTTCCCTTCCGCCGGATGACGCTTTTCGAGGGGCTCGAGGCGCGGCCGGACATGCTCGTCAATCCGGGAGCCTTGCGCGATGCCTACCTCGCCGAGCTGAACGCGTTTCTCGATTCCCTGCGGCGCATGTGCCGCAGCAACCGTTTCGACTACGTCCGACTGGCGACTCGAGACAAGCTGGATGTGGCGCTCTCGACCTATCTGGCGAAACGGGCGGGGAGCGTGCGGCGCTGATGGATCTCTTCGTCAATCCCGGGCTTCTCTGGTTCTCGGCGTTGATCGCCGCCCCGATCATCATCTATCTCATCCACCGCCAGCACTATCAGCGCCGGAAGTGGGCCGCCATGGAGTTTCTCGTGCGGGCCCTGCGAAAGTCGAGGCGGCGGCTGCAGCTCCAGAACCTGCTCCTCCTCCTGGCGCGGATCCTGATCATCCTGCTCGTCGTCCTCGCCGCGGCTCGCCCCATCCTGAGGCAGGTTTCCCTCGGCTCGCCGGCCGGAGCGCGGAGCAACTGGATCCTCCTGCTCGACATCTCCTACAGCATGGGCTACCGGGAAGGGACGTCGAGCCTCTTCGACCGCGCCCGGGAGACTCTGATCCGGATCGCGGATGACCTCGTCCGGCCGGATGACTCGGTGGCTCTCATGACGATGGCTCACGATCCGGAGAAGATCCTCGCGCGCAGGCATCTCACGGCTGCGGAGCTCGCGGAGTTTCGCGCGGAGCTGACGCGGGAGCTGGAGGATCTGAGACTCTCCGCCAGATCCATCCGCCTGGTCCCGGCTCTCCGTCTCCTCGACGACCTGACGCAGGAGTTCTCCGACGCCGCCGGAGAGCCGGAGCCCTGCAAGATCATCCTCTTCAGCGACCTGCAGGCCAAGGACTGGCTCGGAGACGATGGACCTCGCGACCGCGAGGCGAGGGAGATCCTCGAGGGTCTCCGCAAGCGGGGAAACACGATATCAGTGGCGCGGCTCAGCTCCGATGAGCGGAGGCTCAACGTGGCGATCACCGGACTCTCCGTGAGGCCGAGGCTGGTGGCGCGGGAGGTCCCGGTCAGCGTCAGCGTCACGGTGGAGAACCTGGGAGAGCGGGATGCCGAGAACCTCGATCTGACCCTGCGGATCCTCGCCGCGGAGGAATTGGCCGAAGAGGCGGAGCAGCGCGAGGCCCTGCTCGGCGAGGTCCTGCGGCTGCCGGCGGGCGAGTCGGCGACGCGAACCGTCTCCCACCGCTTCGACGCCGCCGGCTATCACGTCGTGAGCGCCGAGCTGCGGAGCGACGGGCTGGTGCTCGACAACCGCCGCTTTCTGACGATCGACGTTGAGGATGACCTGGAGCTGGTGCTCGTCGACGGGGATCCGTCGATCCAGCTCCTCGAGAGGGAGACGTTCTACCTCGAGAGGGCGCTCCAGCCCCGCGACGACGGTGCCGGCGGGCTGGGCGTCCGCCTGTCGCCCTTCCTGCCGCAGTACGTGACCGTCGATCAGCTCGGCGACGTCGACTGGAGCCGTTTCTCGGTCGCGATTCTAGCGGACGTCGCGGAGATCCCCCCGGCCTCTCGCCGCGCTCTGGAGCGCTTCGTGTCCGAGGGCGGGGCCCTCCTCGTCTTCCTCGGCGACAACGTCCGCGCCGAAGAGTATAACGAGCAGTTCCTGAAGGAAGGCGGGGGACTCCTGCCGGTGCCTCTGCTGGGCTCGAGGGGCGATCCCTCGGCGGCGGTGTTCCTGCAGTTCAGCGATCCCGCGCATCCCGTGGCCCGCTACTTCCAGACCCACGAGAGCAACCTGTACCTGAGCGGCGCGATCGTCGCATTCTTCCGTTACTTCGAGGTCGACGCGAGGGAGCTGCCGAGCGGCGTCAGGGTCCTGTGCCGCTTCAACGATCTCGAGCGAAGCCCCGCGGTCTTCGACAACGCTTACGGCCGCGGGCGCGTGATGTGGTTCCTCTCGTCCGCCGACCGGAGCTGGAACGACCTCCCCGTCTGGCAGGATTACGTCGTCTTTCTGTACGAATCGATCTCGTATCTGGTGGGTTTCGGGACGAGGGCCGACAACCTCGAGGTGGGAGAGACGTTCGTGCGACAGTATCCGGGGGAGCAGTTCGCGTCCCAGGTCGTTCTCCGCGCCCCCTCGGGCGAGGACTCGATCCTCAGCCGGGAGAGGGTCCAGCCGCTGGCGATGCGCGAGATTCCCGGCGAGAAGAGATTCCGGATCAGCCACGAGGACACCTCGATTCCCGGCATCTACCGCCTCGAGCTGCATCGCCCCCAGTCCCCGGACACGAAGACGGTCGAAGCTTTCGCGGTCAATGTCGATCCCGAGGAAGGCAAGCTCCGCACGCTGAGCAGCGATGATTTCGAGATCCACTTCGGATTCCGTCCCGCGGCGTACGATGCCACCGAGAAGGCGGAGAGCCTGGCCGAGCAGGAGGGAGCGCTGCGCGGACACGAGTACGCCCCCTGGCTTCTCTTCCTCGCGGTCTGCCTCCTCCTGGCCGAGACGGCCATGGCCTTCTGGTTCGGAAGAGGAGGACGGTGATGCGCGCTCTCCTGCATGCAGCCACAGACTGGCTCGCGCAGAGCTCTCTGCAGGTGGAGGAGAACGTGCGCTGGGAGCGCATGCCGCCGGCATGGCTCGTGGTCCTCGTCATCCTCCCCCTCGTCGTGCTCTACGCCGGGTACTTCTATCGGCGCGAGCCGATCTCGGGACGGCAGTGGTGGCGCTGGCTCCTCGCAGGTCTGCGCATCCTGGCGATCGTCTTCGCGCTGGCTCTGCTCGCAAGGCCCCTCCTGCGGCGGACGACCTACGAGACGCGCGACAGCACGATCCTGCTGCTGGTGGACGATTCCCTGAGCATGGACATCGCCGATCGCTACTCGGACCGGCAGGTGTCGAGCCGTCTGGCGCAGCTCCTCGACACCAGCGTGGAGGGCATCGAGAGCACGACGCGGTACGATCTGGTCCGACGGCTGCTCGCGGACTCCCGCATCGGCGTGCTGGAGAAGCTGCGCGAGAAAGGCAAGGTGGCGGTCGCCACGTTTGCCCGCTCGGTGAAGGAGGTCGGAAAAGCACCCCGCTTCCGGAGCGAGGAGCTACCGGCAGCGGCGCCGACGCTGCCCGAAGATGTCCTCCCGCCTTACGGCGATGTCCGCAACGATCCGCGGGTCCAGGAAACCCGCATAGCGGAGGGGCTGGACGAGGCGGTGGAGTGGATCGTGGGATCGGGCTTCGGAAGGGAGGAGGAGCGGGTCTCCGGCGTGCTCCTCTTCAGCGATGGACAGGAGAACGCCGGCAGCGGATCGGCCGCCGATGTGGCCAGGTGGCTGGGGGAGCGCGGAACGCCCGTCTACACGATCGGCGTTGGCAATCCCGAGGATCCCCGCGACGTGCGTCTCTCGAATCTCGATGTCAACGACGTCGTGCTGGTCGACGACCAGGTCCCGCTGGATGTCACCATCATCTCCGATGGCTTCGAGGGAGAGAGCGTCTGGCTCACTCTGAAGATCGACGCGGTCACCGTCCGGAGGACGACGGTCGTCCTCGAGGGGGGCGGCAAGAAGCAGACGGCTCGGCTCGAGCACCGGCCTGAGAAGCCCGGAGAGCTCACTGCCACGGTCGAGATCGAGAAGCTCGCGGGAGAGGTCTTCTACGACAACAACTCCGTCTCGAAGACGATCCGGGTGCTCGACGAGAAGATCAAGGTGCTCTACCTGGAGAACCTCCCCCGCTGGGAGTACCGCTACCTGAAAAACGCGCTGATCCGCGATGCGACGATGGAGGCCCAGGTCTACCTGTTCTCCGCGGATCCCGGATTCGTCCAGGAGAGCTCCAAGGGAGTCCCCTCGCTGGTGCGGCCTCCGCAGGACCGCGCCGACCTGTTTCGCTTCCACGTCGTCATCCTGGGCGACGTGCTTCCGGGAGACCTCGGGCCGGAGCTGATGTCCCTCCTGAAGGAGTTCGTCAGCGAGGGAGGCGGTATCATCCTCATCGCGGGACGCCACGCGAATCCCTCGAAGTACGTCTATCAGGATCTCTTCGCCCTGCTGCCCGTGGAGGTGAAGGAGGAGGACGAGTTCGGCGCGAGCGGGCTGGAGGCCTTCGTGGAGGACTTCCACGTGCAGCTCTCGGCGGTGGGGAAGGAGCATCCGATCATGAGGCTCGTGAGCGACCGCGAGCGGAACATCGTGCTCTGGGAGGGGAAGGAGACCCGCGGCGATATCCTGCCGGGCTTTTACCGCTACTCGCGCGTCGAGCAGGAAAAGGCCGGCGCCATCGTGCTGGCCCGCCACCCCACCGACCTCCTGCCGCTGCAGGACAGAGGCCGGCCGATCTTCGCCTACATGAACTACAACAAGGGGATGTCCTTCTTCAGCGCCGTGGATGACACGTGGAGGTGGCGCGCCGGCGTCGACAATCTCTTCCTGGGCCGCTTCTGGGGTCAGGTGATCCGGTTCGTGGCGACCGGCCGGCTGCTCGGCAAGACGCCCCGCTTCGCCGTCACGACCGACAAGCCTGTCTACAACATCGGCGAGACAGTCGTGATCGATGCCCGCGTCTTCGATGCCAGCATGAAGCCATCGACGGAGAAGACCGTCACGCTCTATCACCAGATGCAGGGCAGCGAGGGCGAGCCGCCCGGCAAGATCGAGCTGTCCCTGAGCAGCGTCAAGAGCCCGGGAGCGTACGAGGGCGCTCTCGTGGCGGCCCAGCGCGGACGCCACGACATCTGGCTCGGGACGGAGACGGAGCGATCGGCCTTTCATTCCTTCTCGGTGGAGATTCCGGCTCTCGAGTCGCGCGATCCGCGTCTGCGCCGCGACCTTCTCCAGCAGGTGGCGAGCGCGGGCGGCGGGCAGTATCTTGATCTTCATGAGGTCCAGAAGGCCGTCGACGGAGTCCAGGGCCTCTCTCGCTCCCAGGCAGGTCTGGTGGACCGCGACGATCTCTGGGACGAGTGGTGGATACTCGTCCTCTTCACGG